>CAIWIS010000466.1 GCA_903912795.1 uncultured Bacteroidales bacterium | reverse complement strand
TTACTGTCATATTGCTGTAAATTTTTCTGATTTGATAATGCAAAGATACAAACTCAATACGAAATTGATACCAAACTTTTTGATTTTTTGTTGTAATTAATCAACTGAACTTCAACAAAGAAATTCAGCCGATTGAACAGGCAGTAAACTATTCCTACATTTAACGAAGATTAGTTTTGTTGGATTTTAATATTCGGAGTGCGACTTTAAGTCGCGTCCCGAATAATTGAAGCTTTTAAGATACAGCGTTGCGTAATGTTTGTAGGATTTTTACAACCCTAACCAACACAAAGATGCGGATGATACATCCAGAGCAACGGGAGCACCGATATATTTTAAAATGCAAATCAGGAGATTTGCTTTCCGCCGGACGTAGGCGAGGCCAACGCCCAGCTCGATGCGAGATTTTAAGCTACGAAGAGCGGGGAAATTTTTCGGGAATCTACTCAAAGTTGCTTTTAGCAATTACTCTTCAAGTATTTCAATTTCATTATCCGGATTATTTGTTAGATGATTATTTAGATAATTCTGTTTTGATATTATACTTTTTCCAAGTTCTTTTTCTGTTTCTTTTCGTGCATTTCCGGCAATTTTTCCTCCTCGTTTTGCAACATTCTTATTTTCAAAAAACGTATCAGGTTTTTCTTGTTGTGAAATTTCAGTTGTAACTCTTTCGCCTAACATTGTAAAGATTAATTCCAAATCAGTCATGTGGTCGCGTAGGTTTTGACTTTTTTTAGTCAATCCTTTTTCTTCTTTGTATTGCGATGGTGTTAATCCAAAAGTTGCTTTTGATATTTCAGCAGTAAGAATTGCAAAATCTCTGTCGTTGTTAATGCCGCGTTCTTTCCATTCATCAGTTAAATTCTGCCGTACAGCAATTCCACGCAATCGTTTGTCAATCCAATCTTTGGAGTATCCTTTCTGTTCGTAAAGGTTTTTCATACGTTCTTGTGCAAGTTCAGGATTTTCAATTTCTTGAACTCGCTCATAACCAACGCGAGCTAACCATTGCTTAAAGGGTTCAGCTTTTGGTGATGGAATTGATTGAATTATACGAAAAATACCTTCGGTATTTGCACAATCTGTATTGTAATTCTTACCATCTGCACTTTTCATTTTCAGTTGTACCCAAATTGGGGACAACTCATAATCCAAAAATTCACGTTGTTTGATTTTTCCCCAATATTGGCGGGGTGTTGGCGATTCAGTAAGGACTTGTATAACATCTACAATCGAGAAATACCATTCTTTATTATAAAAAATTCTTCGGATATACTTATTTTCAAAAACAATTATTTTATGAGTTTCCATATAGAGTTAAGTAAATTCAGTGGAGATAATGTTAAAAAAGGAAAGTTTTTTAATTGAAACAGATTGAATGCAAATGTATAAATATTTTTTAAATAAAAGATGTGAATAGGGAAATTTTTCGGGAATTAATTGTTTGTGAGTAGATAACATGAAGTTACTCCAACTTTTGGTAAAAGGCTGTTGATTTTTTATTATCTCATTTTAATATCTTATATTTGCATAATAATTCAAAAAAGAGAAAATTTTAAAATAATATTTATATGAACAAACTTCTTTTAATTGCAGCATTTAGTCTCGGAGCTTTTGCTGCTACGGCAATTGAAAAAGATACAACTGCTGTTGATACATCATTTCGCTTTACAACGATTAAAGAAAATAAAATTACCCCTGTGAAAAATCAGGCAAGCTCGGGAACCTGCTGGAGCTTTTCGGCTATTGGTTTTTTCGAAGCTGAATTGCTTCGAATGGGAAAGCCTGAAGTGGACCTTTCGGAAATGTTTGTGGTGCACAAATCCTATTCAGACAAAGCTGACAAATTTGTTCGTATGAATGGAACTTCGAATTTTGCGGGTGGAGGTTCATTTTACGATGTTATGTATACGCTTAAAAATCAAGGTATAGTGCCCGATTCGTTGATGAATGGGTATAACTACGGCGAAGATAAACACCGTCATGGTGAACTTGATGCTTTGACTCGTGCTTATGTGGATGTGATTGTGAAAAATCCAAACAAAAGACTTTCTACAGCATGGAAGGCTGGTTTCGATGGCATTTTGGATGCTTATTTGGGTAAAATTCCAACCGAATTTACGTTGAAAGGAAAAAAATATTCGCCTATTACTTACGCGCAGTCGCTCGGATTGAATATGGACGATTATGTGTCGCTTACATCGTTTACACATCATCCATTTTACAGCAAATTTGTAATCGAAATACCTGATAACTGGCGCTGGGAGGAATCGTATAACCTGCCGTTGGATGAGTTCAATGCTGTGTTCGACAATGCAATTGACAAAGGTTATACCATTGCCTGGGGTTCGGATGTAAGCGAAAAAGGTTTTACACGCAATGGTGTGGCAGTAAATCCTGAAGTGAAAAAAGAAAATCTTCCTGGCTCGGATCAGGCAAAATGGTTGAATATTAGCCAAAAAGAAATGGAAGAAAAAATCTACAAGGTAAAAGGACCACAACCCGAAGTAAAAGTTACGCAAGAACTTCGTCAGAAGAGTTTTGATAATTTTGAAACTACCGACGATCATGGCATGGTGATTTACGGCACTGCCAAAGACCAAAACGGAACAAAATACTATCTTGTGAAAAACTCATGGGGAACCGATAGCAAATATAAAGGAATTTGGTATGCCAGCGAATCGTTTGTAATGCACAAAACTATTAATATTGTGGTACATAAAGATGCAATTCCAAAACCTATTTTGAAGAAATTGGGGGTTAAATAATATGCCCGCTCGGCTTTGCCGCTTGGCGCAGCCAAGAATAACGCAAATCCAATAACGTGCATAGCACAAATAACACGAAGTAAATAACGGTGAACCTGCCTGCGGTAGGCAGGGCCCAATAACGCCCAAAGGGCAAATAACAATTAATCATGAAAAAACTAATTTATTTTGTGGCTATAACTGCCATTGTATTTGCTTGTAAACCTACAACTTATAAAATTGAAGGCTCGGTAAATGAGCCGTCGTTAAACGGCAAATATGTATTTATAAAGGAACGCATTAACCGTGTGTGGACAACCATTGACAGTGCCAAAATTGAAAACCGCAAGTTTGCTTTCGAAGGTGTTTGCGATAGTGCTCGAGTAGTTTTTATTGCAATTGAACAGGCGGATGGTGAATCAATCCGCGAACCATTTGTATTCGAAAATGGAGAAATCAAAATCCACATTGATAAATCGGGAGTAACTGCCGAAGGGACTGAACAGAATGAAGTGTTGCAAAAATATCTTATTCTGAAAAACAGCTATTATGCTAAAGCAGAGGAAGTGTACAAAAGTTTTAACGACAGCACTGCAACCGAAGCCGAAAAGGCAGCTGTTGATGCTAAAATGGCTGAATTTGAGAACATAATAACGGCAAATGATATTCAATTTTCCACTGATAATGCCAATAGTATTGTAGGGAATTATGTTTTTGGTTCTTCGTTTTACAGTATGACCGTTGAGCAAAAAGAAAAAATTGTACAACTAATGACTCCCCAAACAAAAGCAATACCACGCATGGCCGAGATTATTGCAGCTATTGATGTTGAAAAACAAACAAGCAAAGGACAGAAATTCACCGAAATTGAACTACCTGATATGCAAGGCCAAAAATTAGCTTTGTCGTCGTTAATAGGCAAGACCGATTTTGTGTTGATCGATTTTTGGGCATCGTGGTGTGGTCCCTGTATGAAATCGTTGCCAGAATTAAAAGCACTTTATGCTAAACACAAAGGAGCAAAGCTCGAGATTTTGGGCGTATCGCTCGACGATGACACTCTAGCGTGGAAGGAAACAGTTAACAAACAGCAAATCAATTGGAAACATATTTCGGACTTACAAGGATGGAAAAGTGCAGGCGCCAATTTCTATGCAGTTCGTTCAATTCCCGCTACAGTATTAATCGACAGAAATGGTGTGATTGTTGGTCGCAATTTAAAGTTGTCGGAGATTGAACAGTATTTGAGTGCTGCTAAAAAATAAAAATGCTAAAAATCAATTTATTTTCAAAAAAAACAACGCAAATGTTTTTTAATCAGAATAAAAGCTATATATTTGCAGTCCGTTTTTAGAAACAAAAAATCAAACATATTTATTAACAAGTTAAAAACTTACCAAAATGACTAAAGCAGATATCGTAAACGAAATTGCTAAAAGCACAGGTCTTGACAAGGCTGATGTATTAAAAACAGTAGAAGCTTTCATGGAAGCAGTAAAAGATTCATTGTCGAAAAACGACAACGTATATTTAAGAGGATTCGGTAGCTTCATTGTAAAACAACGCGCTGAAAAAACTGCTCGCAACATCTCTAAAAACACTACTATCATCATCCCGGCTCACAGCATCCCATCGTTCAAACCAGCCAAGACTTTTGTTAGTTCAGTAAAATAATTTTTAAAATAAGAAAGAAAGATGCCAAGCGGTAAAAAAAGAAAAAGACATAAAATGTCGACTCACAAGCGTAAAAAGAGACTACGTAAAAATAGACATAAAAAGAAATAGTCTTACATGGTCTTTGATACGTTAAAGTCCAAGAAAACAAACTTATAAGCTGTATCTTGGCTAATAAGTTTGTTTTTCTTTATAAAAACAACCCCCAAAATCATAAAATGTGAATAGCGAACTAGTAGTCGATGTACAACCATCCGAAATATCTATTGCGCTGCTCGAAGACAAAAGACTTGTAGAATTAAACCACGAAACACGCGAAGAGAGCTTTGCTGTTGGAAATATCTACTTGGGCAAAGTAAAAAAAATAATGCCTGGTCTGAATGCAGCTTTCGTAGATGTAGGACACGAAAAAGACGCTTTTCTTCACTATCTTGATTTAGGTTCAAATTTCAATACACTATACCAGTTTACAACGCAGATACTGAGCGACCGTAAAAAAGTACCTGCCATTCAGAAAATTAAACTGCAACCCGAAATTGACAAAAGCGGTGCAATAGGCGATATACTAAAGACTGGACAAGACATTCTGGTTCAGGTAGCTAAAGAGCCCATTTCAACCAAAGGTCCGCGCTTAACAGCCGAAATTTCGATAGCAGGACGATTTTTAGTTCTCATTCCCTTTGCCGATAAGGTTTCCGTATCATCGAAAATCAAAACGGATGAAGAAAAAATGAGACTGAAGCAATTGATACAAAGCATTAAACCAAAGGGATTTGGAGTGATTGTACGTACTGTAGCCGAAGATAAAAAAGTAGCCGAACTCGATAATGAGCTACGTATTTTGGTTAAACGCTGGGAAGAAGCGATAATTAAAACACAACAAGCCAAAGGAGTTTCGCTAATTTTAGAAGAATTAGGTCGCACGGTGGGAATAATTAGAGATTTATTCAACACCAATTTTAAGCACATACATGTAAATAATGCAGATGTTGCTACTGAAATAAGGGATTATGTAGAACTTATAGCACCCGATCGCAAAGATATTGTAAAACTGTATAAAGAGGAAATACCGATTTTTGACGGATTTGGAGTTACCAAACAAATAAAATCTACTTTCGGACGTACAGTATCTTTCAAAAGCGGTGCATACCTTATTATTGAGCATACCGAAGCTTTACATGTAATTGATGTAAACAGTGGAAATAGGTCGAAAGTAGGTAGTGGGCAAGAAGGTAACGCGTTGGATGTGAATCTGGCTGCTGCCGACGAAATTGCCCGACAACTTCGAATGAGAGATATGGGAGGTATTATTGTAGTCGATTTTATCGACATGCACGATAACGAAAACCGTCAGAAACTTTACGATCGCATGCGCGACGCAATGGCTGGTGACCGTGCAAAACATAATATCCTGCCGCTCAGCAAATTCGGACTGATGCAAATGACGCGTCAGCGAGTACGACCCGTAACACATATCGACATTGAAGAAACATGTCCTACTTGTTTTGGAACTGGACATACCAAGCCTTCCATTTTATTTGCTGACCAGTTGGAAAGTAAAATTGAAATGGTGGTTAAACAACTGAAGATAAAAGAGTTTACGCTGCATTTACATCCTTATGTCGAATCGTTTATTTCGAAAGGATTCATCTCGATGAAATGGAAATGGCGTAGGAAATACGGTAGCGGATGCAAATTCTTAGCATCACAGCAACTTGGTTTTTTACAATATAAATTCTACGACAAAAAAGGTATTGAAATCAACCTACAAGAAGAGTTTGAAAAGAAATCGTGAAGGTAAAAAGCCTGCTTCAAGATATTGAGGCAGGCTTTTGTTTTTTATAAAGTGATACTCGAAATAGCTTTTCGAATTCGAGCTAATGTTTCGTCTTTACCAATTATTGCCGTTATATCAAATATATGTGGTCCTTTGGGCTCACCAACCAGCGAAAGGCGAAAGGCATTCATTATTGCTCCTAAATTGTATTCGTTGGCAGTAATCCAAGCTTTAACAATTTCTTCGGTGTTTTCTGCACCAAAATCATCGATTACGGCTAATACATCACAAAGTTCGGTAAGCTGATCTGGAGTTTCGGCTTTCCAACGTTTCTGCACTGTTTTTTCGTCGTATGTGGTTGGGGCTACAAAAAAGAAGGAAGATTGCAGCCATAGGTCATTCACAAATACGGCGCGTTCGCGCACCAATGAAGTGATTTTCTGTACTTTGTCCGAGTCTTCGATTATCCCTTTATCGATTAAAATATGTTGAAATAAATTTGCGATTTCTTCGATGGGTTTGTTTTGTAAGTATTTGTGGTTAAACCATTTTCCCTTTTCGTAGTCGAATTTAGCTCCACTTTTGCTTACGCGTTCGAGCGAGAATTGATCAATGAGTTCTTGCATCGAAAAAATCTCCTGTTCGGTACCCGAATTCCAACCAAGTAACGAAAGGAAATTAACAACAGCTTCGGGAAAATAACCCGCTTCGCGATAACCCGACGAAGTTTCGTTTGTTTTGGGATCGGTCCAGTTAAGTGGAAAAACAGGAAACCCAAGGCGGTCGCCATCGCGTTTGCTAAGTTTACCATTGCCATCGGGTTTAAGAAGTAGTGGCAAATGTGCAAATTGCGGCATTTGAGCAGTCCAACCTAAATACCTATAAAGCAATACATGCAATGGAGCCGATGGCAGCCATTCTTCGCCACGTATAACATGTGATATTTCCATTAAAAAATCATCCACTACATTGGCCATGTGATAAGTTGGAAGCCCGTCAGACGATTTAAAAAGCACTTTGTCGTCGATAACTGATGAGTTAATGATAACTTCACCACGTATCAAATCCTGTACCTTAATTTCTTCGTTTGGTTCAATTTTTATGCGTACTACATATTGTTCGCCATTCGAAATGCGGTTGGCAACCTCATCGGCAGTTATTGTAAGCGAATTGGTCATTATACCACGAGTTTTGGCATCGTACTGAAAATTAGCTATTTCCGCACGTTTTGAGTCCAATTCGGCAGGAGTGTCGAACGCGATATAAGCCAAACCTGCATCGAGCAATTGATCCACATATTTGCGATAAATGGGTTTTCGTTCGCTTTGTCGATAGGGAGCGTGCATGCCTTGGGTTTTGGCGCCAATGCCTTCGTCAATTTCAATGCCGAGCCAGCTGAGTGCTTCTACAATGTAATCTTCAGCGCCAGGTACAAATCGGGCCGAATCCGTATCTTCAATGCGAAGTAACATGTCGCCATTAAACTTGCGAGCAAATAAGTAATTATACAATGCTGTTCGAACACCGCCTATGTGTAGCGGGCCGGTTGGACTTGGTGCAAATCGCACTCTAACTTTTCTATTCATTTATTCTTTTTTTTGGCTTCGCCGTTTTTAGGCACTTCGTGCGTTATTAGGGCTTCGCCGTTATTAGGCACTTCGTGCGTTATTAGGGCTTCGCCGTTATTTGGTGCAATGCACGTTATTAGGCACTTCGTGCGTTATTATGTGCTTCGCACGTTTTTTACGCTGTTTTATATTATTATCTGAATTCCTTGTTTCTTTTTATTTGAATTTCTTATTTTCTAATTTCTAATTTTATATTTACAACCCAAGTAAGCTCCATACTTGTTGAAATAACCCGAGCCAAATTATGTATCGCACAAATTTGCCTAATAGCATGGAAATTGCCACTATCCACCATCTGCATCGGAAATAGCCTGAGGCTACTGCTATAATGTCGCCAATTCCGGGCAAAAATGAGAAGAACGCAAACCAATCGCCATATTTATGAAGTTTGGACATAAACTTGTCCATGCTTTCTTTTTTTACTCGCAGATATTTTTCAATCCACTCAATTTTTCCAGCTCTTCCCAGATAATAGCAAGTCATGCCGCCCAACCAGTTGCCCAAAGTGGCTACCCATACGCACGTCCAATTGTTGAATCCAGCTGCTATTAAAGCAGAGAATACAACTTCGGAGCTGAACGGAACAACTGTAGCCGCTAGAAACGAGGCAATAAATAATCCTAAATATCCTAATTCAATCCACTCTGTCATTGTGGTGGAAATAAAATATTAAAGGCTACGAATATAATATTTACAAAAATAAAAATCATGAAAATTATTCCAAAGAAGTTACCCTTTTTAAGTGTAACGGGGTGCGAAAGTAAAAGTGCATAGCCTAAGCCTACAAAAGGAAGAAATACAAAAAAATGTTTCACAAAAATCATCGAATATATAAACGATAGGAATGCAAAATAGATAATGAATATTAACATGGATCGTGTTTGCATCGAATCCTGATTCATATTCGAAGTAAGTCCAACTAGACCAATCATAAATAGGATGAAAAGCACTATCAAATATATGATTTCGCTAAATGGACGTGTTAATACCGAAAAACCAATATCAAAAGATGAAGTTAACTGATTAAGCCACAATATGTCAGGCTGAAGGTAAGCTCGAACCACCAGATACAAAATCCAGGGAGTAACTGCTCCTATTATTGTAGCAAGAAAGTTGCGAAGTGAGAGGCTGTGAAACAGAATAAGACCAATCCATAATAATGGAATATACAATATCATTGGTTCAAAAAAAAGACTGCTCACTGCAACTAAAAAGCTACTCAAAAATGCTTGTTCGGATGCATTCCTATTACGATATACATTAAAAATGACAAACATTGCCACCATTACAAAGCTCAAAACTAAATGCGATAAAACTACAGTATGTGTTTCGTGCCAACATGCCATTAGCAATACATAAAACAAAACTGGTAAAAATGTACGCGTTCGGATAATGGTGTATTTGTTGTTTAATTGTCCGAGTAACAAAGCATTTAGTGCTGTAAGCAAAAGACTAACAATATTGGATATTGCCAAGTGTTGGTTGAAATACTGATTAAGTTCAACCGATAAAGCATTCCCTGCATTTACAGATTGAATGCTTTTGTGAATAAATAAATCACTGAACCAAATAATTGTAACCAAAATAATCAACAGCAATGCCATTGGTATGGAAGGTACAACATAGTTTCTTATTTCGATTTTCATTTGTGTTGAAAAAAATATTATTGAAAAAATAATATCATATTTTTTTGTTAGCAGCTACAAAAATACTCATTTCGAGACAAACCATCAACTAATGTTTTGTAAAAGTTGGTGCAAGAGGAGTTTTTTCGTTAAAAATGCGTATTTTTGTACTCGAACAGCTAAAATAAGGATGAAATGATTTTGAACTATATTTGGATTGGATTTATACTAATTGCTTTTGTCATTGCTTGTATACAGTGTTTTGTGTTTGGCAAGACCGACATTTTTATGGAAGTTATGCAGGCTGGCTTTGGATCGGCCAAAACAGGTTTCGAAATATCAATAGGGCTTACTGGTATGCTTTCGTTGTGGTTGGGTATACTTAAAATTGGCGACCGTGGAGGTGCTATTAATATACTCTCTCGTATGGTAGCGCCATTTTTCTCCAAAATATTTCCCGAAATTCCTAAAGGACACCCTGCTATGGGTAGTATTTTTATGAATATGTCGGCCAATATGCTTGGGTTGGACAATGCCGCAACTCCACTCGGACTTAAGGCCATGAAGGAATTACAGGAACTTAATCCCAAAAAAGAGGAAGCTTCCAATCCCATGATTATGTTTTTGGTTTTAAATACTGCTGGGCTGATGTTGGTTCCCATCAGCATACTTACTTTTAGGCAGCAAAGAGGTGCGGTGAATCCTGCTGATGTGTTTTTGCCAATTCTTATTGCCACTTTTTGTGCAGCACTTACTGGACTTATTACAGTGGCAATTATTCAGAAAATCAATCTTTTTAATCGTACAATTGTGTTAACATTAGGTGGACTAATTTCGATTATTGGTGGACTTATATATGCGCTTAGTCAGTTGCCTAAGGAAGATATTTCCAAATATTCAAATTTTGCAGCATATTTCATTTTGTTTTCAATTTTGGTTTCGTTTATAGCCATGGCACTGCGTAACAAAACCAATGTATACGACTCTTTTATTGATGGCGCTAAAGAAGGTTTTCAGGTGGCTATAGGTATTGTACCCTATTTAATTGCTATATTGGTTGCTATTGCCATGTTTCGTACTTCAGGGGCTATGGATTATTTGCTCGAAGGTGTTAAATATGCTGTTGCACTTTCGGGAGTTAATACCGATTTTGTAGAAGCTCTACCTACAGCGCTTATGAAACCACTGAGTGGGAGTGGAGCGCGTGGTATGATGGTTGATGCCATGACAGTGCATGGTGCCGACTCATTTGTAGGTCGCTTATCCTGTATAATCCAAGGCTCTACAGATACTACTTTCTTTATTTTAGCTGTTTATTTTGGTTCGGTAAATATTAAAAACACACGTTATGCATTGGCCTGTGGCTTATTTGCCGATTTTGTAGGAATTACAGCCGCCATTTTATTAGGATATTTATTTTTTCATTGAAATAAATCTTTTACTTAATCCGAAATTATTAATGATATGTTTTAATTAATTTTCTTTCCGACCCCCAAACCCCCGAATGGGGGCTTAAGAGTGCTTTTAAGAGATATATTTTGTTTATTCCAACTGTAGAGAATGTGTCTTTAAGCCCCCATTCGGGGGTTTGGGGGTCATATTCAAAACATATCAATAAATATTATTTACTACTTACTACAACAAAAAGGATAATATTTGTTGAAAATATTATCCTTTTTGTTGTAATACCAACATTCGTTTATCCT
>CAIWIS010000465.1 GCA_903912795.1 uncultured Bacteroidales bacterium | reverse complement strand
TTATGTCCGTTCATTTTTACTACATCAAGTGCTGCGTCTGAGTTTTCGTCCCAGCGGCGGCACATATAAATTGAATCGTAAATACGACCAATTTGATACTCGCGACTGATAGCCAAGCCCAAAGCATAATCTTCGCCATAACTGGTGTTTGGCACTTTTATTTCGCGCAAAACAGGCGTGTAAAATGCTCGTGGAGCCCCTAAACCATTGATGCGCAATGCATTATTACGTCCATTTTCAGGAGTCCATTCTTTATGGTCGATAAGTCCTGGAGGGATGGTTTCCATTTTGAAATTAGTCATGGTGTACGAACCAATTACCATAGCGCAGTTTTGATTATAAAATGCATCTACAATTTTCTGTAAGGTGCTTTCATTTTCGTATATATCGTCGCTATCGAGCTGTACGGCAAATTTTCCACACAATGGAGAATCAACACCTGCATTCCAACAACCTCCAATTCCCAAATCGCTTCTATCAGGGGTTATGTGAATAAGTCGATTATCAGTTTTTGCTATTTCGTCGATTATTTCAGAAGTGCCATCTGTCGAAAAATTATCAACCACAATCAAGTTAAACGCAAAACTTGTTTTTTGCGAAAGTACTGAGCGAATAGCATCGTCGATTGTTTTTACACGGTTGCGCACTGGAATAATAACGGATGCTTCCACAGGAAATTCGCCCTTATCGAATTCAATTTGTGTAAATATTGGTTCCAGAAAAGCACCAATTTTTTGTAAATGAGCTGTACAAGCAGCTTCCATTTCAATTTGAACGGCCCGATTTTTTGGGTCAACATAATCAAAAAGTTTCTCGCCGCTTTTGCGTGTATCGGTTTCAACTTCGGCATAGAGGTATTCGTTGATATGAAAAAGTTCAGCTTTGCGCGATACTTTTAAGCGTAAATCGTATAATCCAGCAAACTGATATTCCACTTTCATTTTATCTACCGCTTTTCGCAAGTTTTTGGCATTGTAAAAAAGCAGTGACCCAAAATTAAAATCGTCGCGCAACGAACCTTCCTGATAATCAATTACGGGCAAATTTGAACGTACCCCATCGGCAATTTGGAAATAATCAGAGTAGACCATACCTGCTTGTGTTGCTCTAGCAATGCCGCTGAAACGTTCAAGGGCATATTGACCTAATTCTAAACTGGTATATTTGGTATAAATTAAAGCAAATTCAGCATCGGCTTTTCCTGCAATTTTTCGTAAGGTAGCAGTGCTCTGTAGCGAGTCAACCTGAATTATTTCGCAGCCAGGAATTTCTTTATTTTCAGGCTCAGTAGCTAATAAGTAAATGCTTTTAACTAATTCTGATGCCAATAAACTGTTTACTGTTGCTTGGGCTTGTTCTGCATCTTTATATGCTAAAAAACAGTTGATGAATTTCATTTTATTATCTGTATTTAGTTTGTTGTTTTTTTACCTCACCCCAACCCTCTCCAAGTGGAGAGGGAGTTGATTATTTTGTGCAAGATCTTGTTTTATTAAAAAGTTATATCTCTTGTCTATATTCTTTATTCTGTTGTCCGTTATCTGTTATCTGCCGTCATTTAATTTAAAACCGATATTGCACAAAAGCCTCTATAGCTTCGTACGATGCCAAACCGAGTTGCGAATAAAGTTCGGCAGTAGCACGGTTGCGGTCTTCGGAACGTTGCCAGAATAGTCGCTCATCATTTCCCATAAACGGAGCACTTTCCATTTGCGATTGGTGGCGCAGTATGGAGTTGCGTTTGTTTCGCAATTCTTCAGGACTTATTGGCACAGCCATTTCTATGTGATCAATTTCCCATTCTTTCCATGCTCCACGATACATCCAAACTCTGCAATCCTTCATGTATGCTTCGTCTTTCAGTTCGTCGATTGCAGCCAATGCAGCATCCAAGCATACTTTATGCGTTCCATGTGGATCGGCAAGGTCACCTGCAACATAAATTTGATGTGGTTTTAATTCGGCTATTAATGCTTTAATAATATCCACATCAGCTCTGCTGATTGCGCCTTTTTTAACGGTGCCCGTTTCGTAAAACGGAAGATTCAGAAAATGTATGTTTTTTGATGGCAAATTTATGTATCTACAAGCCGCTTTGGCCTCACCACGACGAATAAGTCCTTTTAGATTCAATATTTCGCGTGTATCCAAATCGCCTTTCTTTTTATCTTTCAATAAAAAATCTTTAAATTCGGTGTATTTTTGCTCCAAAACGGAATTTTCGGTGTCAAACATTTCCTTAAATCCTTTGATAAAAGCCAAAAAGCGAATCACTTCTTCGTCGGCTACAGCAATATTACCTGATGTTTGATAGGCCACATGTACATTGTGATGTTGATCAACAAGGCGCTTAAAAGTTCCGCCCATCG
Source organism: uncultured Bacteroidales bacterium (assembly GCA_903912795.1). Lineage (GTDB taxonomy): Bacteria > Bacteroidota > Bacteroidia > Bacteroidales > Paludibacteraceae > Paludibacter. The sequence continues at coordinate 5,062 of CAIWIS010000465.1, read as the reverse complement.
AAATTACATCATCATCGGGGTGCGGACTGAAAATGAGCACGTTTTTAGGATAAGGCAAAGCACGTTCCGGACGATTGGTGTCGTCGGCATTGGGTTTACCTCCAGGCCAACCGGTAATAGTATGTTGTAAATCATTGAATATCTTAATATTTACATTATAAGCCGATCCATACACAGCCAATAGCTCACTAAGACCATTGTCGTTATAATCCTTATTGGTAAGTTTAAGTATGGGTTTATTAATTTTTTGACAAAGCCAAACAATAGCTCGACGAATCAATTTATCATCCCAATCGCACGAAGTTACCAACCATGGTTGGCTTAAGCGTGTCAATTCACTAGCTGATGACAGGTCCAGGCAAACTTTAGCGTTGATGTGCGACTGTAGGTACGATGCCGGCATGGTATCGTCCATAGTACCTTCTATCGTTTTTTTAATTACTGACGATTTATGTTCGCCCCAAGCCAATAAAACAACTCGTTTTGCTTTTAATATAGTACCTATACCCAAGGTAATAGCGCTTATGGGAACTAAATCAATTTTTCCGAAAAGTTCAGAAGCATCCTTTTTCGATAAGTTGTCGAGTAAAATCAAGCGAGTAGCCGAATTCATTTGCGAACCAGGTTCGTTGATACCTATGTTACCCGACCTACCTATGCCAAGCAATTGAAAATCGATACCACCAAGCTCTTTTATTTTTTCTTCGTAGCGCTTACATTCTTCAATAATGTCCGATTTATCAACTGTAACATTCAGTGTATGAATATTTTGCGGCAAAACATTGATATGGTTAAACAAAAGTTCTTTCAGCTTGCCTAAGCAACCTTTAGTTGGAGATGTAAGCGGATAAAATTCGAAAAGATTTACAAAAACAACATTCTCGAAACTCAGATTCTCGTTTTTATGTAAACGCACCAATTCATTAAATACACCTACGTGTGTTTTGCCATTAGTAAGTCCTATCACACATTTTTCGTGAGCAAATTCTTTTTCTTTGATTAATGAAGCAATTTCGTGAGCTACATGTATTGATCCTATATTTTCATTATCAAAAACCTCTGTCGGTATCTTTTCAAAACGTGTAACGCGCGATAGTTCAAACACATCCTCAGGTTGATAATATTTTTTAGGGATGCGAGTCAATGTAATTTGTGAACTTAAATTTGTTTTCATTTTATTTTCAAGTTTTATTCAGCTAGTCATTTAAAATGCAAAAGTAGTGAAATTTTTGAAATATTCAAATTTTACGCAAACGTTTGCAGAAAATTCAATATTTTTTTGGTCAAGTCAATCATTTTATGTTATTTTGCAGGGTCAACTGAAAATTATATTAAAAAACAAAACAATAAATGATACTAATTGCCGATAGTGGCTCCACAAAAACAGACTGGTGTTTGGTTGAAAATGGAACAATTATTCAACGTATTTTCACCAAAGGAATTAACCCTTTTTACCAAACAGATAGTGAAATAAGGTTTGAAATTGAACAAAATTTAGCCCCTCAATTACAAGGATTTGATATAGACCGAATATATTTTTATGGTGCTGGCTGTTCATTCCCCGAAAAAAAAGCCATGGTAAGCAATGCACTAGGTCATGTTTATGTACATACACTTATCGAAGTACAAAGTGATTTACTTGGTGCTGCGCGCGGATTATTACTCAACAAAAAAGGCATTGCATGTATACTTGGAACTGGCTCTAATTCATGTCATTACGATGGCAATGAAATAGTAAGCAATGTGTCGCCCTTAGGTTATATGCTTGGCGATGAAGGTAGCGGCGCTGTTTTGTCGAAAATTTTTGTAGCCGATTGTCTTAAAAATCAAGTTTCGGAAAAGACTAAAGAAGCTTTTTTCGACAAATACCAGCTTACACCAGCCACAATTATGGAGAATGTATATAAAAAACCATTCCCTAATCGATATTTAGCGCAATTCACACCTTTTCTTTCCGAAAACATAAACCAAAAGGAGATTTACAATGTTGTATATAAAGGTTTTGTTGCTTTTTTTGAACGTAATGTACATCAATATCCATATCAAGAGCTCGAAACATCGTTTGTTGGTTCGGTTGCTTTCCATTTAAAAGAAGCACTTGAGTTGGCAGCTCAAAATTGCAGAGTGAAGATTGGAAAAATTGAAAAAAGTCCAATGGAAGGGCTGGTGGAGTATCATAAACCCCTGACCCCTAAAGAAAAATAAGAATAAAAGCCCCTAACTCCCAAAGGGGAACTGAAAGTTGTATTGATAATTATTATATAGATAAGTTTTAAAATGAAAAATACACCAGACGAAACTAACTTTAACTCCCCTTTAGGAGTTGGGGGCGGTTCTTTTATAAAAGTCACGGAGCAATCATCTCTGCATTCCGATTTAGACAAGAAGTCAGTCAGTCAGCTTCTTTCCGAAATGAATGAAGAAGACCTAAAAGTACCTTTGGCGGTCTCTAAAGCCTTGCCTCAAATTGAAGAATTAGTCGAAAAAATTGTAGTTCGCATGAAACAAGGCGGACGAATATTTTACTTGGGTGCAGGTACAAGTGGCAGATTGGGCGTTTTAGATGCTTCTGAAATACCTCCAACTTTTGGAATGCCCCCACAACTTGTAGTAGGATTAATTGCTGGAGGCGATGTAGCACTTCGCAATCCGGTTGAAAATGCCGAAGATAATCTGAAACGAGGCTGGGAAGAATTATTGGAACGGAACATAAATAAAAACGACACAGTAGTTGGCATAGCCGCCTCGGGCACAACACCTTATGTAATTGGCGCATTGCGCAATGCAAGAGCTAATGGTATTTTAACTGCTTCTGTATCGTGCAATCCGAATTCGCCAATAGCACAAGAAGCCGAGATAAAAATTGAAGCGATTGTAGGACCTGAATTTGTAACCGGAAGCACGCGTTTAAAATCAGGAACAGCTCAGAAGCTGATTCTCAACATGATAACAACAACCACCATGATTAAAATGGGCAGAGTAAAAGGGAATAAAATGGTAAACATGCAACTTTCCAATGCAAAACTTGTTGATAGAGGCACTCGAATGATTATGGAGGAAATTGGACTGGAATACGAGCAAGCAAAGAATATTTTATTAATTCATGGCTCTGTAAAAAAAGCAGTGGATGCCTATCGCGAAAAGAACATGTAAATAAAAAAGTAAAATTTATGTTTTGAAACATGTATGCAAACGTTTGCAGGTTCAAAAAAAATCATTTACTTTGCAGTCGATTAAACAATATATTTAATAATGCGGTTTTATATAATGTATATTTTACATAATAGCTAAATATTTATGAAGAAAATCATTTTATTTGTCTTAGGTTTCGTTCTGATTTATCAGTCGGTTCTTGCTCAAAAAACAGCAATTACCGGAACTGTAACATCCAAGGAAGATGGTTTGCCAATTATTGGAGCATCGGTAGTCGAAAAAGGAACTTCGAACGGCACAATAACCAATTTCGATGGAGTTTACAACCTTTCAGTATCAAATGGAGCTACTTTGGTGATAAGCTACGTAGGCATGGACAAGATAGAACGCAAGGTTGGCGCCGAAAAAGTTCTGAATATCATCATGTCATCTGGCGCAGTAGCCATGGACGAAGTGGTAGTAACTGCAATGGGTGTGAAACAGGAGAAGAAAAAGTTGAATTTTGCGGTGCAAAGTATGAATTCGACTGAATTAATGTCCGGTCAACCAACTAATTTTATGCAATCGCTGCAAGGTAACATTGCAGGTGTAAATGTCTCTACATCTGGTGGATCACCTAATTCTGGTACAAACGTAATACTCAGAGCACCTTCGTCCATTAATCCATCACAAGGCAACCAGCCACTTTATATTGTAGATGGAATGCAGTCGGCAAGTGCCGGAAACATTAATCCGAACGATATTGAGAATATTACCGTATTAAAAGGAGCTGCGGCTTCGGCGCTCTACGGACAAGATGCGGCCAATGGTGTGATAATGATTACTACCAAGAGTGGTTCGGAGGGAAAAGTTTCGGTAAATATGAATACGACACTACAAGTAGATCAGCCATTTCGTGTTCCAGAAATTCAGCAGATGTATGGACCAGGTTCCAATGGGTTTTACAAAGAACAAACCGGTGGAGGTTGGGGTCCTCTTATTCAGCCAGGAGAAAAAAGATACGATAATATTGGTAATTTCTTGGGAAATGGTTATTTGCAAAAATACGATGTATCAGCTTCGGGAGGCACAAGCGCCTTTACTGCCTACATTTCGGGCAGTCATACCCGTAACGATGGTATAGTTCCAGAGGATTACAATTACAAAACAAATGTAATGGCAAAAGGAACTTTTAAGGTAAAAAACCTCTCAATTTTTCTTTCAGTTCAATCAACCACCACCGAATCGCGCGGATTTGGAGCTGCCATGTCGTCCATTTACAACTGGCCTATCAACGATGATATGAGTAACTACAAAAACACCGATGGCAGTATCCGATATCGCTATTTGGCTGATAGAAAACAAGATTCACCATTAAGTCCCTATTGGTCGCGCTATGAAGATTTTGGCAAATCGGAAAGTGAACGCAAAGCCTTTAATACTTCTATTGCTTGGAAACCATTGAAAAATTTGGAACTCACATCGAAATTTTCGTATGATGCCGGCACAACGTTTTCTTCATCGTACACAACACCACGTTTTAAAAAATCAGATTTTTCGGCTACCGATTTGTTGAGTGTTGCTTTGGACGAATTTGGAACATTTGGATTTACACAAAGCACTAGTCGATTTTTTAGTTGGCAGAATCTGGCAACCTATAAATGGGATTTAACGACAGATTTATCAGCTAACTTTTTGCTTGGAAGTGAAATGAAATCGAACAAAGGACTGTCAATAGAAATGGGAGGACGTGATTTTACCATTCCGGGGGCAATTTACAGCATGCAAAACCTGAATGAAGCTATTGTTGGTGCAGATAAAGACATAAACATGTTCCGTACCGAAAAAAATATGTGGGGCGTATTTGGTGAGGCTCGTCTGGAATATAAGGGAATGGCTCATTTAAACGTTACAATGCGAAATGATAATT
>CAIWIS010000464.1 GCA_903912795.1 uncultured Bacteroidales bacterium | reverse complement strand
TTCGAGGGAAGAAGCCCTTATAAATACATCAGAAAGTTTGGGTTTATGGTTTGATGTAGCAGACAGAAGTAAAGTCGTAGAGGCATTAAAAGCAAACGGAAGCTTTTCGCAAATGGAAATAAAATTCCGTAAAAAAAACAGAGATTTGATTATCGGAGACATGTCAGCTTCGATTGTTATTATTAACAATGAAAAATGTCTTTTTTCGAGTATCAACGATATTACTGAGCGTAAACAAGCAGAAGAAAATTTAAAAATAAGCGAAGAAAAATATCGTAACATCTTCGAAACTGTACAAGATGCATACTACGAGGCCTCGCCCGAAGGAATTTTACTCGACATAAGTCCATCCATCGAAACCATCTCAAAAGGTCAATTTACACGTAATGAACTAATTGGTAAATCGATTGTGGGCTTATATGCTGATCCCGAAGCACGCACAAAGTTTTACATGTTACTAGTTGCACAAGGTAAAGTTCTTGATTATGAGTTGTTATTTCAAAACAAAGATGGTTCTATTGTACCCGTTGCTATTTCATCCAAACTAATTACGGATGAAGTTGGAAATCCGGTGAAAATTACCGGAAGTATGCGTGACATTTCGGAACGTAAAAAAAATGAAAAGAAATTGCAAGAGAGTGAAGCATTATATCACTCGATATTAAATGCATCGCCAGATGATATAACGATTGCTGATTTAGAAGGTAAAGTTTTGTATGTGTCGCCAAAGGCATTAACAATGTTTAGGTACGAACATGTAAATCAGATTATTGGAAGAAACTTATTGGAGTTTATTGCACCCGAAGACACCGAAAAAGCTAAACTAGGTACTCAACGTATGTTAAAGGGAAATCCTATTGGAGCTACTGAATATAAAGCCATACGAGCTGATAATAGCATTTTTGATGTAGAAGTTAATGGAGAATTTATTCGTGATTTAGAAGGTAAAGCTGAAAAGGTAGTTTATATTGTCCGTGATATTTCGGAGCGTAAATTGGCAGAGGAAGCTATTCGAGTAAGCGAAGAAAAATACCGAAAAGATTTATTGTTACTAAACTCCATTTTTGAAAGCCCTGTTGATATTATTGTTTTCTCGCTTGATATAAATTATTGCTATACAGCATTTACAAAACATCATGCTCAAACCATGAAGCTGATTTGGGGAGTTGATATTCATATTGGAATGAATATGATTGATATTATTTCAAACCCAGTAGACAAAGAAAAAGCAAAACAAAATTTTGAAAGAGTTTTAACGGGTGAATATTTTGTTTTGACTGAGGAATATGGTGAAGAAACTTTGTACCGCACTTTTTATGAGGATTTTTACAGTCCTGTTAAAAATAGTTCGGGTGAAATAATTGGTATCTCTGTATTTGTTATTGATGTAACAGAGCGAACTCAAGCTTTGAATAATCTTAAATTAAGCGAAGAACGATTTCGCGAGGTAGTGGAACAAAGTGAGGAAGTAGTGTGGGAAGTAAATCCTCAAGGACTATATACCTATTTGAGTCCAATTTCAAAACAAATTTACGGTTGTACCCCTGAGCAAATGGTAGGTAAAATGTATTTCTACGATTTACAAGTCGAAGATAATAAAGAGGAGATTAAAGATGCTGCATTTGAATTTTTCAAACAGAAATTAAGCTTTAAAAATTTCACCAATGAAATTATTAAATGCGATGGCGAAAAAGTTATTTTATTAACTAATGGTAATCCAATATTGAATCAAAATGGTGATTTGATCGGTTATAGAGGTATAGATATTGATATTACTAAACGAGTTGAAGCCGAAAAAGAAATGCTTAAGTTCCGTACCATTTCCGACCAAGCTAATTATGGTGCAGCTATTACTACATTGGATGGAACTTTTATATATGTAAACAATGCTTTATCCACTATGATGGGTTGGGAAGTAGATGAGTTGTTGGGTAAAAGTATCAATGTTGTTCATAATGATGATCAAACTTCACGTGTTGAAGAGATTTTAAATATTTTGAAAACGAAAGGTGGCTTTACTTTCGAAGAAGTAGATCATACTCATAAGGATGGTTCCGTTTTTCCAACCCTGATGAGTGCAAAAGTAGTTCTGAATCAAAACAATAAACCAGAATTTGTTTCAGTAACTGTTACAGATATAACTGAACGAAAAAGAATTGAAGAAAATTTAAAAGTAAAAACTTCAATTCTCTCCAACCTGATTATCAATTTAAAGGAAGGTATTTTACTTGAAAATGCAGCCCGACAAATTGAATTAACCAATCAGTTGTTTTGCGATATGTTTGGCATTCCGGTCCAACCCGAAGCCATGTTTGGAGCCGATTGTAGTGAATCAGCAGAACAAAGTAAAATGCTGTTTAAAAACCCGGAACAGTTTGTAGAAGATATTCATCTGATACTTGCTAATAAAAAAGCAATTTTCAATGACCAATTGGAATTGGCAGATGGTCGGTATTTTGAACGCGATTATATTCCTACATACATTGATGATACATACAGTGGTCACTTATGGAAATACAGGGATATTACGGAGAAAAAGAGAACAGAAATTGAATTAAAAAAGATCTCACAAGCCATTGAGCAAAGTCCGATAATGACTTTTATTACTAATGTGGATGGAATAATTGAATATGTAAATCCAGCTATTACAAGGATAACTGGTTATGAAAAAGAAGAACTTATAGGTCTAAATCCTAAGGTGTTTAGTTCACACGAAAAATCTCAGAATGATTACAAGGAACTGTGGACTACAATTAGTTCGGGAAAAGAATGGAAAGGGGAGTTTCATAACAAAAAGAAAAATGGTGAATTCTATTGTGCAGGAGCACTTATTTTGCCAATTATTGATGCTAATGGAAAAATTACACATTATTTATCGATAGAAGAGGATATTACTAAACGTAAAGAAATTGAAAAAGAGCTTATTGATTTAAATAAAAATCTTGAGCAAAAAGTTGAAGTGAGAACACTTCAGCTAAACGAAGCTAATAAAAAGCTTGAAAATGAGTTAATTGAACGTATTCAAATTGAAAATGTTTTACGTTGGAATAAATCGCTGTTGGAATTAATGTCCAACTCCTCTCCACTGGGTTTTTTGGTAGTGGATAATAGAACCGATGAGATATTATATTTCAACCATCGTTTTTGCAGTATATGGGGTATTGAGCATATCAAAGACCAAATGAAACGTGGTGAATTGAAGAATAATGATATTATTCCTTATTGTCTGCCGGTATTAGCCGATATACCTGCATTTGCCGAATCGTGCAAACCATTGCAGTCTGAAAATAATCGTGTAGTTTTAGAAGATGAAATTGCCTTTACCGACGATCGCACTATTCGCCGTTTTAGTACACAAATACGAGGTGAAAATGATGAATATTACGGAAGGTTCTATATTTTCGAAGATATAACAAATCGTAAACAGTCAGAAATGGCACTTCTTGAAAGTGAACAAAGATTCTCATCATTTATGGATCATTTACCAGCTGTTGTTTTTTTAAAAGACCACGAAGGGCGTACATTATTTGTAAACAAGTATATGGATATGGCTTTTGGAGCTTCGCAATGGATTGGAAAAACAATGTTAGAAGTATTCCCAGGTGAATTAGGAGAGAAATTTGTAAATGATGATATTAACTCCATTCAAATGGGTTACCAGCGAATTGATGAAAGCATGTATCAACTTGACGGTCAGCTACATGAATATGAAACTCAGAAATTCGTTATAAACCGTACTGGTAGGGAACCTTTACTTGGTGGAATTGCATTGGATATTACTGAGCGAAAACAGGCTGAACAGAAAATTATACAAGCCAAAGATGAAGCCGAAAAGGCTAATATGGCTAAAAGTGAATTTTTATCGCGTATGAGTCACGAGTTGCGTACACCTATGAATTCGATTCTCGGTTTTGCCCAATTGTTGGAGATGGGAGAACTTAATAGTGGTCAAAAAAGAGGTGTTAATCATATATTGCAGAGTGGCAGACATTTACTCGATTTGATAAACGAAGTATTGGACATTTCGCGGATAGAAGCTGGACGCTTAAAAATTTCAATAGTACCAGTACAGTTGATTGGCGTTTTTGAGGAAATGATGGACATAATTAATCCATTAGCTATTAAAAATCAGATAGATGTAAAACTTATTTATTCAAACCTTAATCAATTATTTGTAAGTGCCGACTTACAAAGTTTAAAACAGGTTTTGCTTAATTTGTTTAATAATGCAATAAAATACAACAATGAAGGTGGAAGCGTAGAAATTAAAACAGAATTAACATCCAATACAAAAGATATTTCATTTATTCGAGTTTCTATTAAAGATACTGGAGTTGGAATAAAACAGGAAGATATCTCAAAATTATTTATTCCATTTGAACGAATTGGTGCTTATAACACACAAATTGAAGGTACAGGTTTAGGACTTTCGGTAGTTAAAAAGCTTGTGGAAATTATGAATGGAACTTGTGGAGTAAAAAGTATAATAGGTCAAGGAAGTACATTCTGGTTTGAACTACCAAAAGCCAGCAATCCAAAAGAATTGATTATTAAATCAAATGAAAATAAAGAACCTTACAATGTGTTGGATGAAAAACACGGAAAAATTCTTTATATCGAGGACAATCAATCCAATATTGAATTAGTTGAAGAAATAATAACTACAAGGCGACCAAATATAGAGTTAATATCAAATATGTCAGGTACGGAAACTGTTAATTTGGCTATTAAACACAAACCAGATTTAATACTTCTCGATTTGAATTTACCTGATATTGACGGAAGTGAAGTACTAACATTAATTCTGGAAAACGAAAAAACAAAAAATATTCCAGTTGTAATTTTAAGTGCTGATGGTATGCAACATCAAGTTAATAAGTTAATTAAGTTAGGTGCTAAAAAATACTTAACTAAACCATTCAATATATCAGACTTGTTATATCTGTTTGATAAATATATAACCATAAAAAATTAAAACGCACATTGATATAAAAATTATGTTAGACTCTGATTTAAAAAACGCAAAAATTCTTTTGGTCGATGATCAACAAGCCAATATTGAAGTTTTAAAAGACTTTTTTGAAATTCAAAAATATACAAATATCTTGACAACAACAGATTCAAGAACTGTTTGTAATTTATATTTGGAATTTCAGCCGGACATGATATTGCTTGATTTACACATGCCACATGTAAGTGGTTTTGATATTCTAGAACAATTAAAACAAATAATACCTGCAACTACCTATCTTCCAATTTTGGTTTTAACTGCCGATATAACTGTAGAAACAAAACGGAAAGCTTTACAAAACGGAGCAAGTGATTTTTTGAGTAAACCATTTGATTTTATAGAGTTACAGGCACGTGTAAATACCCATTTGCTAATAAAACTCAGAAATGAACAAATTAAGCATTATTCAGATGAATTAGAAATGCAGATTGCTATAAAAGATAAGTTTTTTTCAATCATTGCACACGATGTTCGCAATCCTTTTATAGGTATAAAAAATTACATTGATATATTACTAAAAATAAAAAACTTCAGCCCTACCGAAGTTGAAGAAAATTTGTTAGTTATTCGCTCATCAGCAAATCGTGGACACGAATTATTAGAAAATTTACTTAAATGGTCAAAATCGCAAACAGGAATAATGACTATTAATAAATTTCGTTATCAATTAAAGCAATTAACTGACAATAGTATAAGCTTTGCACAGGTTCAAGCAGCAAATAAAAATATTAAAATAATTAGTGCCATAAATGAACATATTTTTGTTGACACGGACAGCGATGTTCTGGATACTATATTACGAAATCTACTCTCGAATGCTATAAAGTTTACACCTATTTCGGGTACAATTACTGTAGCTGCCACCAAAAAAGGTGGCTTTGCAAATGTATCGGTTTCTGACACTGGAAATGGAATTGAGGAGTATAAAATGGAAAAATTATTTAGAATTGACAGTCACTTGCAAGCTGGAATTGGAACAGAAGGTGAAAGCGGATCGGGTTTGGGATTGATACTATGCAAAGAATTTATTGACAAACTTGATGGTGAAATTTGGGTTGAAAGTGAATTGGGTAAAGGCTCAACCTTTATTTTTACTCTTCCTTTAGCTCTTTAATTATCTCCATCGCCGCATTTCGAGCAGTGCCAGGCGAGCCAAGTTTAGCACGTATTAAATCGTAGTCGGCAAGCATTACAGCCTTATAATCAGCATTGTGTAATATTAAATCAATTTCAGTTTCAATATTCTTAGCTGTAAATTTGTGGGCAATTAATTCTTTAACTGTTTCGCGCTCCGAAATAAGATTGACCAATGAAATGTATTTTATTTTCAGGAAAATATTCTTGGCTATATAAGCCAATCGGCCAAGCATTACGTAATATACCACAACTTGCGGAGTGCCGATAAGTGCCGTTTCGAGTGTTGCTGTACCCGAATTCACAACTGCTACCGAAGCATTTGCCACCAATTCGTAGGTTTGATCAAATATTACCGGAGTATTTTTGGTTTTCAAAAAAGGCAAATAATACGCAGCATCAATACCTGGTGCACCTGCTACCACAATCTGATAATCTTTGAATTGTGCTGCAGCTTCCAACATGCGAGGTAAGCAATAGGAAATTTCCTGCTTGCGGCTACCTGCCAACAAAGCAATAATTGGCTTAGGCATCAAATTATTTTTGGTGCAAAATGCTTCGAACGACTGATTTTGAAGCGGACGATTGGCTACGGAATCAACCGTAGGATTGCCTACATAATCTACAGCATAGGAATGCTTTTTGTAAAACTCTGTTTCGAATGGGAATATTGTAAAAACTTTGTCGATGTATTTTTTAATATCGTTGATACGGTGCTCTTTCCAAGCCCAAATCTTGGGTGGAATATAATAATATACAGGCAGTTGCGAAGTTTCTTTGATGTGTTTTGCAATACGCAAATTAAAACCCGGATAATCAATTAAAATTACAACATCGGGCTGAAAATCTGTAATTGCATTTTTGCAAAGCTCCATATTTTTAAGTATGGTTTTCAGGTTTTTAAGTACAGCCACAAAACCCATAAAAGCCATTTCGCGGTAATGTTTTATCATTGTTCCGCCAACGGCTTGCATCAAATCACCTCCAAAAAAACAAAATTTTGCTTTGTGATCAACTTTCAAGATTTCGCGCATCAAGTTCGAAGCATGTAAATCGCCCGAGGCCTCGCCTGCAATTAAAAAATAACGCATTTATAGTTAGTTTGTAAAGTTTATAAGGTTTGTATGCCCTTCAAAAATAAAAAATCAGTGACAAAAGTATTATTTACACCCCTTTAGGGGCTTGGGGCGGCAAAATTTGATTTTAAACTGCCCCTAATCCCCTAAAGGGGACTTGAAATTAGTACTGCTTTTTTATGTTATTGATGTTAATTTTTAAATGTAAATTATGTTTCTAAAGTAATTGTATCAAGCAAATACTCTCCGTTGATTTAAAACTACGAAGAGTGAAACCAATGGAAACGAAACAAAAGCACCAAGCAATACAAAAGGCGAAACTTGTTGCAAATAATTGCATATTAGGTTAAATAACCCACTGTAATATCCAAGTACTATAGTTATTGAAGTACCTAAAGCTGCCATTATCAGCACAATCCACTGTTTGTCACTTGTTTCGGGCAAACGAGCTAATACTTTATTGCTAAATCCATTATCAGAAATATTTTGTTTATTTTCGGCAAAAAAAGCTGAAATCATATCTTTATTTTCCATATCCTGCATTTGTTAAGTAAACATTCATTTTTTCTTTTCCTTTTAAAATATAGGTTTTTACAGTACCTAACGGACAATTCATAATTTTCGATATCTCGGGATGCGTTCGGTCTTCCATGTAAAATAGCAAAATAGCCGTTTGTTCTTCCTTTCGTAACCGAGCCAAAGCTGTATAAATATCTGCCTTTTCGGGCGAGTATTCATTTTGCGATTGGTGCATTCTATCTATTTCAAATGTATCAATATCGGCATACGATTTTCGCGAACGTACATCATCGTAATACACATTATAAGCAATACGGTAGAGCCAAGTTGAAAAACTGGCTAAACCTTTGAACGATGTCATATTCAACCAAGCTTTGATAAAAGTCTCCTGAGCCAGATCATCGCTTAACGGACCATCGCCCATAGTCAGGTTCAAGAAGAACCTGCGTATGGACGATTGATACTTGCGGGTAAGCTTATCGAATGCCGATTTGTCGCCAAAAAGTGCTACCTGCGATGCCCAGCGAAGATCATCCGTTTTGCTCATTATTGATTTTTAGGTTTATCTAAAAAATGTACCAACAAATAACCAATGCCCACAAAAGTAGGAATAATTCCAATAATAAGCGCCATATTATTGTGAATAATTACAAAATAAATAAGCAAAGCCAACCCAACTGCCAACCAAAGTATGCCACGTTTCATATTGCTCGATGCCGATTGAGCAGCGGGCTTATCAAAAAAGTTTTCGGGCAATGTTTGTCCCATTTCGAGCGATTTGAGATATAAATCGTGTTTACGAACCGATTCCTTGTTGCGTTCGCGACCAATAATCCACAATAATAATAGCACAAAAATAAAAGGCATAATGGAAATTATAACTATTCCAAAGCCATTCAGAGGCATCTCGTTACGTCCACTAGCTTCAATACGCTCCCGTTCAACCATAGCCTCCTGGCGTTTAAGCTCAATTAGTTGTTCGCCCGATAGTTTCGAATACAAAATGGAGTCCTTCGAACTTTTATCTACGTCTACTACTTGTAAATCGGCTTTTTCCAAATCAGCTTTAATAATTTTGACTTCCTTTCGAATTACCGAATCCATTTTGATGGGCTTGGCATTGAGCATTGCAAATGTTGCGATTATAGTTGCAACCACTATTAAAATACTTCGTTTCATGATTTCTAATTTTTAAAATGAATTAATTTTGTGTTTGTTTAGGAGTTAGACGCATCGAAAAAGCCCAATGGATTTAAACGTTTTAAAAAAAACTACATTTTAACATTTTATGGCTTAAACAGAAAGGCAAAATCGCTTCATTTTTGTTTAATAAGCGTTATATTTGAACAAAAAAACTAACAAGCAATTTGAAAACAGAGAAATTTGATATAAAAGGAATGACTTGTTCGGCATGCGTGGCACACGTCGAAAAAAGCGTAACTAAACTGGAAGGCGTTGAAAGTGTTCAGGTTAATTTACTATCTAACAATATGATAGTTAGTTATGATCCTGACAATTTAAACAGTACTCTTATTTGTAAATCGGTACAAAATGCTGGTTATACGGCTACAAGTCAGAAAAAAAACAATGCAATAAATAATGCGCCAGAAAACTCAACGGCCTTTTTAGAAATGAAAGCCTTGAAATTTCGTTGGTGGTTATCTGCATTTTTTTTAATTCCGATATTTTACATTAGCATGGGACACATGCTTCAATGGGCACTTCCAGCATTTTTACACCAAGCGCATTGGTTTTCGTTATCGCAATTAATATTTACAATTCCAATTATTTACCTCAATCGCAGCTATTTCATAAACGGATTTCGAAGTTTACTAAAAGGCTCACCTACAATGGATTCGCTAATAGCCATTGGTGCTTCGGCGGCCATTATTTATAGCTTGGTTATTATTACATCTATTGTTATTTTGCAATCAACCGATACGCAATTTAATATTCATGACATTTATCTAGAGTCGGCAGCCACTATTCTCACCTTGGTAACGTTGGGAAAATTCCTCGAAGGAAGGTCCAAAATGCGCACAACCACAGCCTTGTCAAAACTAATTGAACTTGCTCCAAAAACCGCAACTGTTATTCGAAATGAAATAGAATTAAAGATTGCCATTGACGAAGTAATTGAAAATGATTTAGTAATTGTGAAAAGCGGACAGCAAATTCCGGTAGATGGCATAATTCAACAAGGAAATGGCGAAATCGACGAATCGGCCATTACAGGCGAGAGTATGCCGGCATATAAAAATGAGGGGCAAGCTGTTATTTCAGGAACTACAAACAAATTGGGATATTTTGTATTTAAAGCTACTCGAGTTGGTGATAATACAACATTGGCACAAATTATTCAATTAGTAGAGCATGCAGCATCATCCAAAGCACCCATCTCAAAACTGGCCGATAAAATTAGCAGCATTTTTGTTCCGGTAGTTATAGGAATTTCCATTGTTGCAACAGTAGCTTGGTTATTAGCAGGATATTCCATCGGGTTTTCGTTGGCTATAGGAATAGCTGTGCTCGTAATTTCGTGTCCGTGCGCTCTTGGACTTGCCACGCCTGTGGCTATAATGGTTGGTGCTGGCAAAGGCGCTGAACTTGGATTACTGATAAAAAATGCCGAGGCACTGGAAATGGCGCATAAAATAAATACTATTGTGCTCGATAAAACAGGTACCATTACCGAAGGTAAACCTCGTGTAACCGATATGTATATTAGCGATATAATTACGGAGAATGAATTTATTAGCATTGTGTATTCGCTCGAAAAACTATCGGAACATCTATTGGCAGCTGCCATTACAACCGATTTAGAAGCTTTAAAAACGAATGTTTACACCATCACTAATTTCACAAACACTCCCGGAAAAGGAATACGTGGCAGCATTGAAAACAATACGTATTTAATTGGTAACGAAACATTTTTAACCGAAAATGAAATTAATTATAAATTACACGTACCGAAAATTAATGCACTATCGGACCAAGGCAAAACACCTGTTTTAATAAGTAAAAACAAGGAAATAATTGGAATAATTGGGATAAATGATGTTGTAAAGCAGGACAGCAAACAAGCCATTGCAGCACTTAAAGCATTCAATATTGACGTAATAATGCTAACAGGCGACAACCAAAAAACAGCACAATACATTGCAAATCAACTGCAACTTTCAAATTTTAAAGCCGACGTATTGCCCCACGAAAAAGAACTTGAAATATCGAACTTACAAAAACAAGGCAGAATAGTTGGCATGGTTGGCGATGGTATTAACGATGCCCCAGCACTCACAAAAGCAAATGTAGGAATTGCCATTGGTGCAGGCACCGAGATAGCAATAGACTCAGCAGATATTGTGCTAATGCGCAGCAGTTTAACAAGTTTGGTTACTATGCTTCAACTGAGCAAAAATGTAATGCAAAATATTAGGCAAAATTTATTTTGGGCATTTATTTACAATATTATTGGCATCCCTATTGCAGCAGGAGTGTTCTACAGCAGCTTTGGACTAAAACTCAACCCTATGTTTGCAGCTGCCGCCATGAGTTTAAGTTCAGTTACCGTAGTGCTCAACTCACTCCGGCTTTTTCGATTTAAACAAAACACTTTAGCAGCTGAAAATCAAATAACTAACACAACTAATAACATAAATATTATGAAACTAACAGATGGTTTTAAATTAGCGTTTAATATTGGCAATAAAAACAATGTTTCAAAACAAATGAAAATTGCCGGAATGACGTGTGGACATTGTAGTGGACGTGTGGAAAAAGCACTAAATAACTTGCAAGGAGTAAATGCAAGTGTTGATTTAGCCACTAATAGCGCCACTATTTCACATTCGAACAATATAACCGACGAAATATTGCGAAATACGGTTGTGAATGCAGGTTACGAAGTATTGAGTATCGAAGCGCAGTAAAAAACTATTGCAAACGGACCTTAATGGGTGTAATTAATTTAAATGAGTGTGTATTTGACCCCATTAAACTTGTACCAAACTTGGCATCCGACTCTAAATACACGCTAAGCTTTCCGGTTTTAGTAGGACTTTTAGCTACATAGCCAAATGAGAAAACCATCATCGAATAGTTAGGTTTAAACACAAACTTTCCTGCTTTATAGTCCGATGTAGGAAGTGTTATTGAATCTAAAGATGATTTTTCAGGCAATACTAAACGCGACACACTGTCGGCTGATTGTGTAAGCATAAAGTTAGTTATGTTGTTTGAGTATGCATTCAAATGCAATACAAACATTACCGTATCGCCAACACTTACTGTATCTAATAAATATTCGCCCTCTGTACTTGTGTATTTAATGTGTAATGAATCACCATTTTGCAAAACAGGAGCTTGCAAAAACGAAATACGTGGAGTGTAATTTGACATACTATCAAGATTACAGGAACTGAAAATCAACATTCCAAGAACAAAGCCTACAAACTGAAAAGAAATTTTAGAAAATAAATTTGGACGAGCTATAAAATTGAGGTGTTTCATAGAGTTGGAAAATAAAGAATTAATAAAACTACATACATAAGAATTAGTAAATATATAATGTCGCTTTTGTAAAAAATAATAATTTCAAAATTCAGTTGTAACTTCAAGTCCCCTTTAGGGGATATAGGGGCAGTTAGTACATTTATTATTGCCGCCCCAAGCCCCTAAAGGGGATGTAAAGTTACTTTCGACTTTGAAAAAATGCAATATTATATTTGAGCATCTACATTGATGTAAAAGCAGTATTACATGTTGCAAAAATAGTAAAATTTAATCACAATCCATAAAAAAACAGATATACATTATTTTAAATTTTTGAACTGATAAGAAGTATTATGTACTTCACCAAACCTGAAAATTTGGTTTTAAAAAAAATAAACCTTTTAATGTTTTGCACTTCATTTATAATTCGTATATTTGCAGGCAATATTTTCCAAAGACATAAAAGTCTTTTCTCATTGAATTTCAATCATTTAAAATAGAAAATCTATGTCATTTATTGCAGAAAGAGTACAACTTGAAGGACTTACATTCGACGATGTTTTACTTATCCCAGCCTATTCGGAAGTACTTCCACACAATGTACAACTCACAACTCGTTTCTCACGTCGCATCGAACTAAAAATTCCGGTAGTTTCGGCTGCTATGGATACAGTTACCGAATCGAAATTGGCTATAGCCATTGCTCGTGAAGGTGGAATTGGCGTGATTCATAAAAACATGAGTATTGCCGAACAAGCCAAGCAGGTTAGCATAGTAAAACGTGCCGAAAATGGCATGATATCCAACCCAGTTACCATTAGACCCAATGCAACGGTAGGTGATGCGCTGGCCATGATGGCTGAGTATAAAATTGGTGGTATACCGGTTGTTGACGAGAATTTTTACTTATTAGGTATTGTTACAAACCGCGATTTACGTTTCCAACGAAATATGGCAACTATTATCGACAGTGTAATGACTAAAAAAAATGTGATTACTACCACACGTACAACCGATTTAGAAGCTGCTGCCGACATACTTCAACAATATAAAATTGAAAAACTACCTGTTGTTGATAAGGACAACAAATTAGTTGGTTTACTTACTTACAAGGACATTACCAAAGCCAAAGATAAACCAATGGCCTCGAAAGATGAACAAGGTCGTTTGCGTGTGGCTGCTGGTGTAGGCGTTACTGCCGACGTTTTCGATCGCATTGATGCATTAGTCGAAGCTGGCGTAGATGCTATAGTTATCGATACGGCTCATGGTCATTCAAAAGGAGTAGTTGACACACTTCGCGAAGCAAAAAAACGCTATCCTTCAATTGATATTATCGTTGGAAATATTGCAACAGGCGATGCTGCTAAAATGCTTGTCGAAGCAGGAGCCGATGGCGTAAAAGTGGGCATTGGCCCTGGTTCAATTTGTACCACGCGTGTTATTGCCGGTGTAGGTGTTCCACAACTTTCGGCCATTTACGAAGTTGCCAAAGCTTTAAAAGGAACTGACATACCTGTTATTGCCGATGGAGGTATTCGTTATTCGGGCGATATTGTAAAAGCATTAGCAGCCGGAGCTTATACTATTATGGCAGGTTCATTGCTTGCCGGAGTTGAAGAATCTCCAGGCGAAACTATCATATTTAATGGTCGTAAATTCAAATCGTATCGTGGTATGGGTTCGCTCGAAGCTATGGAAAAAGGATCAAAAGACCGCTATTTTCAAGATGGTGAAGCCGATATGAAAAAACTGGTTCCCGAAGGAATTGCAGCTCGTGTACCTTTCAAAGGTACCTTGTACGAAGTAGTTTTTCAGATGATAGGTGGTTTACGTGCAGGTATGGGTTATTGTGGAGCGGCTACTATTTTTGATTTGCACAATGCTCGTTTTACACGCATAACCAATGCAGGTGTGGCCGAAAGTCACCCACACGACGTGTCAATTACGAGCGAAGCTCCTAATTATAGTAGAGGAGAGTAAAAAAAAATTAAATTCGCAAGATAAAATTCCAACAAATATAACATATTCGTATTTTTGAACGTTAATAGTTTTCAATCAAAATTTATCGTTATTTTAAATCAAATAATTCGTATGAGATCAGTTTCATTTTCAATTGCACTCTTATTTTTAGGAATTACAGCCACTTTAGCCAATGATCCGGTTTTAATGAAAATAAACGGAAAACCCGTTTTAAAATCGGAATTTGAGTACATTTACAACAAAAACAATTCGAACAACTCGCTGGACAAAAAAACATTGGATGAGTATGTTGATTTGTTTGTAAACTTTAAACTTAAAGTTGAAGAGGCAAAAGCACAAGGATTGGACACCACAAAATCGTTTATCAACGAACTTGCAGGTTACCGCTCACAACTTACAAAACCTTATTTGACTGATGCTAAAGTAGACGAATCGGTTCTGCAAGAAGCCTATAATCGCTTAAAAGAAGATGTAGAAGTAAGTCATATCCTTATTCGTGTACAACAAAATGCAACACCAGCAGATACGTTGGCTGCTTGGAAAAAAATAAACGCTATAGCTAAACGTATTGAGAAAGAAGACTTTGCTAAAGTTGCTAAAGAGGTTTCGGAGGACGAATCGGCCAAGGAAAACAATGGTTATATCGGTTGGGTTTCGGCATTTCGCACCGTTTATCCGTTCGAAACGATGGCTTATAACACAAAACCTGGCACCATTTCCAAACCAGTACGTACTGCCTTTGGGTACCACATTGTAAAAGTTCAAGGCCGTAGAGAGTCGCAGGGCGAAATACTTGTAGCGCACATTATGCGTTTTACCGAACAAGGTAATGATGAAAAAAACAAGTCAGCCAAGTTTAAAATTGATTCAATTTACGACCGCGTAAAAGCAGGTGATGATTTTGGAAAACTGGCCAATGATTTATCGGACGATAGAGGTTCGGCTACCAAAAATGGCGAATTACCTTGGTTTGGAGCCGGACGTATGATACCTGAATTTGAAAACGCAGCTTTTGCACTTAAAAACAAAGGCGATATGAGCGCTCCAATTCAGTCGGCTTATGGTTGGCACATTATCAAATTAATCGACCGCAAAGGAATTGATACGTTTGAAAACATGAAAGAAGATCTTCAGAGCAAAGTAAAACGCGATGAACGTGCTTCGTTGGGGCTTAAATCCTTTGTTGCAAAACTCAAAAGCGATTATAAATTTACTACCAATAACGAATCGGTAAAAGAATATTATTCATTGCTGGATAAAAAAACTTTGACGGATTCTATTTTCCAATTGGAAGCAGCGAAGCTTGCAAAACCTATAATGACTATTGCTGCTAAAGCATTTACTCAGAGTGATTTTACTCAGTTTTTGAAAGCTAATTCGTATACCGACAAAACAGCAGCTGCCGACATTATTGATGAAAAATATGCTGCCTTTGCCGAGAAAGAAATTTTAGCCTATGAAGATTCGCAACTTGAAAAGAAATATGAAGATTTCCGTTTCTTGATGCAAGAATATCACGATGGTATTTTGCTTTTCGAAGTTAGCAATAACGAAGTTTGGGAAAAAGCGTCCAAAGACACCGAAGGCCTTGCAAAATACTTTAACAACAACAAAGCCGATTACAAATGGGAAAAACCTCATTTCAAAGGTCGCTTGATTATGTGCAAAGACAAAGAAACATTTAAAGCCGCTAAAGCCATTGTAAAAAAATCGCACAACGATTCTATTGACAAATACTTACGCACTCGCTTGAACGACAGCATTCAACATGTGAAAATTGAGAAAAACATATTTGTACAAGGCGATAACAAACAAGTTGACAAATTGGCTTTCAAATCAAAAGCGGTGGTTGAAGCTGACAAGGATTATCCTTTTGTATTTGTAAGTGGAAAAATGCTCAAAACACTCCCTGAAGATTACACAGATGTACGTGGCTTAGTTACTGCCGATTACCAAGAATATCTTGAAAAAGAATGGATTGCTAAATTGCGCACAAAATTTACTGTAGAGATTGATAAAAAAATACTCGAAACGGTAAAAAAGAATTGATTTAAGTAGACTGACAACGGTCGACAGACAACTGAATAAAAATAGCCTTTCGAAAGATTGGCTATTTTTATTTATATTTGCGGGGTCGTATTAGTATAAACCACATCGGGCATACCACACCATATAGCCGGATTGTATTTGCTGTCAGTATATG
>CAIWIS010000463.1 GCA_903912795.1 uncultured Bacteroidales bacterium | reverse complement strand
TTTTGTGATATGCATCACATTGTTTATATTTGCAGCATATTCTAAAAATCAACACAATATGCAAAACGATTGTAGAAACTGCCCTTTTAAAACAAAAGCCACATCCACCTTAAGTGATTGTAGTCTTGACCAACTATCAGCCAATCATTTAGAACTCAAATTAAAAAAAGGTGAGTCGATTATTAAGCAAGGAACATATTCAACCAATGTAATTTTTCTTCGTACCGGATTAGCCAAAATTCACATTGCAGGGCCTTATACAGAGCAAATTGTAAAAATGGTAAATGCTCCTAGTTACTTGGGACTTCCTACAACATTTGGTAGTAAAATAAACCAGTATTCAGTTACTGCAGTGTCCGATGCTGAGGTGTGTTTTATTGACTTGGAAGTTTTTCAAACTATTTTGGACGAAAACAAGGAGTTCAATCGGGAAATAATTCAGGAGTTTTGTAAAAACGAGCTAGAGTCGTTTCATCGTTGCGCTAATCGCACCCAAAAACAAATACGGGGAAATATGGCTGATGCTTTACTCGATTTTGCTAATAAAATTTTCAAGTCAGACAGTTTTAATTTACCACTTTCACAGACTGAATTTGCCAATTTAGTAGATACCAGCCGCGAAAGTGTAAGCCGTGTTTTGGCTGAGTTTGATAAAGATGGAATAATAAAAGTAAATGGCAGGCATATTGAAATAATAAATAAAAAATCGTTGATGTTAATTAGTCAAAACGGATAAAATTTACCCTGCCCAACCCTCTCTGTCCAAATTGCGATAGTTTATAGCTTCGGCAATATGGTTCGAAAGTATATTTTGAGCACCTTCGAGGTCAGCAATGGTACGGGCAACTTTTATAATACGATCGTAGGCACGAGCTGATAAATTGAGGCGTTGCATTGCATTTTTGAGTAATTCTGACCCCGATTTATCAATCTGAGCAAAGGTTCGCATTTGTTTCGACGACATTTGAGCATTACAATATACGCCATCAATATCTTTAAAGCGTTCTTCTTGAATCTGACGGGCTTTAATTACGCGTTCACGAACTTTTTCGCTTGATTCGGCATCTTTTAATTCCGATAATTTTTCGAATGGTACTGGCACAATTTCGATGTGAATGTCAATGCGGTCGAGCAAGGGGCCCGAGATACGACTGAGATATTTTTGTACCACACCTCCACCACAAACACATTCCCGCTCGGGATGATTGTAATAACCACAAGGGCAAGGATTCATGGAGGCCACCAGCATAAAACTAGCGGGATATTCAATGGCAAATTTAGCACGCGAAATACATATTTTTCGGTCTTCGAGTGGCTGCCGCATTACTTCGAGCACGGTACGTTTAAATTCAGGCAATTCGTCCAGAAAAAGCACACCGTTGTGCGCCAATGATATTTCTCCGGGTTGTGGAAAAGTGCCACCACCAACAAGTGCTACATCCGAAATTGTATGATGGGGACTACGAAACGGCCTCTGAGATATTAGTGAAGTATTGCTACCAATATTACCAGCTACAGAATGTATCTTAGTAGTTTCCAGCGCTTCATGTAGTGTTAGTGGAGGCAATATAGTTGGAATACGCTTGGCAAGCATAGATTTCCCAGCTCCAGGAGGTCCTACAAGAATTATATTGTGCCCACCAGCGGCTGCGACTTCCATAGCACGCTTTACGCTTTCCTGACCTTTCACGTCCGAAAAATCTATTTCAGATAAATTTACATGATTAAAAAACTCTTCGCGTGTATTTACAATGGTAGGCTCAAGTGTGGATACTTCATTGAAAAAATCAATCACTTCGGAAATATTTTCAACACCATAAACATCCAAATTATTGACAACCGCTGCTTCGCGTGCGTTTTGTTTGGGCAAGATAAAACCTTTAAAACCTTCCTCGCGAGCTTTAATGGCAATGGGCAAAACACCTTTAATGGGTTGCAAACTACCATCGAGCGACAATTCGCCCATTATCACATATTTTTCAAGCTCTGTAGATTTTATTTTCTCATCGCCAGCAAGCATTCCTATTGCAAGCGCAAGGTCGTAAGCCGAACCCTCTTTACGTATATCTGCAGGGGCCATATTTATAACAATTTGCTTTCGAGGCATTTGTTGCCCCATGTATTGCAGTGCCGATGCAATTCGTTCGTGACTTTCCTTAACCGCATTATCGGGCAATCCAACCAAAAAATACTTAATTCCCTTGCTTACATTTACTTCAATAGTTACTATTGTTGCATTAATTCCTTGTACGGCTGCTCCGAATGATTTAACTAACATAAATTATTTCTAAATAATGGTTTATATGTTATTGATAATAGGATAGTTGACTTTTTGAAATGAAAAATCCATATTTGTATTATCAAGTATGCAAATTTATTAAAAATTACGGTATATGCAAACTAAAATAAATAAAACAGTTGTAGTTTTTAATAACAAGTTGAACTCAATATAAAACTTTACGAATAAAAGTTTGTTTACTAATTAAAATCAAACTACATGAATACAATTTTTGAACCAATTACAATTAAATCGGTTACCATTCCAAACAGATTAGGAATGCCACCCATGTGCCAATACTCTGCCCAAAACGGACTAGCAAACAACTGGCATTTAGTTCATTATGGAACCAGAGCAACCGGTGGTATTGGTTTAATTATTGTTGAAGCCACAGGCGTTTCGCCCGAAGGCAGAATAACACCTTACGACCTTGGCATTTGGGACGACTCACACGTGGAGCCACTCACCAAAATCACCCAATTTATTCATTCACAAGGCGCAGTAGCAGCTATTCAATTGGCGCATGCTGGACGAAAAGCGTCGCACGATGCACCTGTAAATGGTGGGAAACAACTTGGTACTCATAATGGCGGTTGGGAAACAGTTGCCCCCTCTCCTATCCCCTTCGACCCAAACGAGATTAAACCTAAAGCATTGACAACAACAGAAATTGAAAAAATAATTTTCGATTTTCGCGAAGCTGCGAAACGTGCATTAGCTGCTGGATTTAAAATAATTGAAATACATGCTGCTCATGGATATTTAGTCCATCAATTTTTATCGCCACTCACAAATGTTCGCACCGATGAATTTGGTGGAAGTTTCGAAAATCGAAGTCGTTTACTGCTTCAGATAGTGGATGCTGTACAAGAAGTATGGCCTTTAGATTTACCCTTATTTGTGCGACTATCCGCTACCGACTGGAAAGAAAATGGTTGGGACTTAGCCGAAACAATTCAGCTATGTCAAATACTTAAAAACAAAGGTGTTGATTTAATTGATTGTTCATCCGGAGGAAATATATTGGATGCTAACATGGAGATTAAACCGCTTTATCAAGTTGTTTTTTCGGAGGCAATAAGAAAAACGGGCATTAAAACAGCCGCAGTTGGACTTATTACCAAAAGCGAGCAAATTGTAAAAATTCTGGAAAACAATCAGGCCGATATAGTTTTGATTGGACGCGAACTACTTCGCAATCCGTATTTTGCATTGTATATTGACGAAAAAAACCGACCACAGTGGCCGGTTCAATATTTAAGAGCAAAATAATTTGGAATTTATTCCATTTTCACCAACAATAGTTTATCAATTCTGTTTCCATCCATATCAATAATTTCGAAGGTATAGTTGTGCGAAACAAATTTTTCGCCAGTTGTAGGTATATGGTTTAGTTTACTCAGAGCAAAACCGGCAACTGTTGAGTATTCAGTTTCCGAAAAATCGATCTCAAAACCTTCAATTACATCTGCTAAAATTTCAACAGGTGCATCGCCATTAATCAAAATGGAGGCATCGTCGCGCACAAAAACATCAGGTTCACTCTTTTCACCTTCTTGTTGCATTTCGCCCACCAGATTTTCCAAAATATCATACATGGTAATAATACCCTCAAAACCACCATATTCGTTCACCACAAAACAAACGCGATTTTCCTTGCGGCGTAATTCATTTAATACTTTTTGAGCATCAACTTTTTCGGGAACAATAAACGGTTCTTTTATCAAAGATTTTATATCCAAAGCTTTTTTTTGTAAAAGAAAACGATAATACTCATTTACATACAATACACCTTTAAAATCGTCGAGTGAACCATCGCAACAAATTATCTTACTGTGTTTGGAGTTATTTATAAATTTCTTAATTTCAACAGGGCTTTGGTTAATGTCCAACCATTCAATATCAGTGCGATGCGTCATAATATGATAAGCTTTTTTATCTGAAAAATAAAAAAGTTTTTCATGAATTTCATTTTGCTCTTCTTCAATTACACCTTCGTTCGAAGCCGTTTTTATCATTTGTCGCAATTCAGCTTCTGTCAACTGTTCAATTTGCTTCTTTACACCTAGCATTTTCACAATCACATTTGTTGATGCTGATAGTAACCACACAAAAGGGAATAAGGATTTACTAAAATAATAGACTGCAGGAGCTACCGCTACCGCAATACGTTCGGGTTTGCTGAGTGCTATGGTTTTGGGAACCAACTCTCCAATTACAATAGATATATAGGTAACAGCAATTACAGCCAATGTAATTGCAATTTCGCTGGCAAAGGGTTTCGTAAATTCGAAAGCCATAAAATAGGGCACCAAATTATCGGCTATGCTTGTACCACCATATAAACCTGTTACTATGCTTATTAAGGTAATTCCTACTTGTATGGCCGACAAAAAGTTTTCGGCATCCGCGTGGAGTTCAAGAGCAATTCGTGCACCTTTACTACCTTTTGATTTCAGGTTTTCGAGGCGCGAAGTTTTCGACGAAACAACAGCTATTTCGGACAAAGCAAAAAAACCATTAATTAGGAAAAGAACTGAAAGAACAATGAGTTCCATATTTTTATTCTTCAATAAATAACTAAAATGCAAATATACAAATAGTATTTAATAAAAAAAAGTTGCAGGCAATATACACCTGCAACTTTCATTATTTATAAATATAGTTTTTAAAAAAACTATTTGTCAATTATGCTTTTGGAGCCTCTTCAGCATCAGCAATAGGAGCTTCGGCTACAGGTGCAACTTCGGCTTCAACTACTGGAGCTACTTCAACTGCAGGAGCAGCTTCAGCTTTCGCTTTTTTAGCAGCTTTAGCAGCTGTTTTAGCAGCAGCTTCTACCAATTGATCTTTCAAATCAGCCAATGACTGAATATCGCCCAATGTAGTTTTTTCAGAAGTGCTTGCAGCTACAGGAGCCGATTCAGCTTTTGCTTTTTTAGGAGCCGATTTTTTAGCAGCAGGTGCAGCAACTGGAGTAGAAACATCTACTTTTTCGCCATTAGCTTCTGCTTTAGCAGCACGTTTCACATCTTCGTGTACACGACTGTGCGATACGATAATGCGTTTTGCATCTTTGTTGAATTCAATAACTTTGAAAGCTAATTTTTCGTCAACTTGAGCTTGTGCACCGTCTTCTTTTACCAAATGTTTTGGAGTTGCAAAACCTTCAACACCATAAGGCAATGAGATTACTGCACCTTTATCCATCATTTCAACAATGGTACCATCGTGAATGCTGTCAACAACAAACATCGTTTCCAATACATCCCATGGGTTTTCTTCCAATTGTTTGTGGCCTAAGCTTAAACGACGATTCGATTTGTCGATTTCCAATACCTGAACATCAATTTCGGCACCAATCTGCGTAAATTCCGATGGGTGTTTTACTTTTTTAGTCCACGATAAGTCAGAGATGTGGATTAATCCATCAACGCCTTCTTCTATTTCAACAAATACTCCAAAGTTTGTAAAGTTACGTACTTTAGCTACATGTTTGCTACCTACAGCATAACGCTCTTCGATAGCTTCCCATGGATCTGATTTCAATTGTTTTACACCTAACGACATTTTGCGTTCGTCGCGATCCAATGTAATGATAACTGTTTCAACCTCTTCGCCTACTTTCAAGAAATCTTGAGCAGAACGTAAGTGTTGTGACCAGCTCATTTCCGAAACGTGAATCAAACCTTCAACACCAGGAGCTATTTCAACAAAGGCACCGTAATCGGCCATAACCACTACTTTACCTTTTACTTTGTCGCCAACTTTAAGTTCAGCACTCAATGCATCCCATGGGTGTGCATTCAATTGTTTCAAACCAAGAGCGATACGTTTTTTCTCATCATCAAAGTCAAGAATTACAACGTTCAATTTTTGATCCAACGCTACAATTTCTTCCGGATGCGTTACGCGACCCCATGAAAGGTCAGTAATGTGGATTAAACCATCTACGCCGCCAAGGTCGATAAATACACCATACGAAGTGATGTTTTTAACGGTACCTTCCAATACCTGACCTTTTTGCAATTTGCTAATGATATCTTTTTTCTGATTTTCAAGTTCTGCTTCGATAAGTGCTTTGTGCGATACAACAACGTTTTTAAATTCGTGGTTAATTTTAATAACTTTGAATTCCATTGTTTTATTTACAAATACATCGTAATCGCGGATTGGTTTCACATCGATTTGTGAACCTGGAAGGAATGCTTCAATTCCGAATACATCCACAATCATACCACCCTTAGTACGACATTTTACAAAACCTTTTACAATTTCTTGCGACTCAAGAGCAGCATTTACGCGATCCCATGAACGAGTAGCACGAGCTTGTTTATGCGAAAGGAGCAATTGTCCTTTTTTATCTTCTTGGCTTTCGATATAAACTTCCACTTTGTCGCCAACAGCCAAATCAGGATTATAACGGAATTCGCTCATTGGAACAATACCGTCCGATTTGTAACCTACATTTACAACTACTTCGCGTTTGTTAATCGAAATTACAGTACCTTCAACCACTTCTTTGTCTTTGATAGCATTCAAAGTGTTGTCGTACACATTTTTAAGATCTTCTTTTTGTTGTGCAGTAAGCACATCACCTTTTTCGTAAGCTTCCCAGTCAAAGTCAGCTTCCGGATTCACCGATGCAGGAGCAGCAACAATCACTACTTTAGCAGGTGCTTCTTCAATTACTTCAACCACTTCTTCAGCCACAGGAGCAGCCACTTCGGCAACTTCTTCAGCTACAGGAGCTTCAACTACTTCTTCAGCTACAGGAGCTTCAATTACTTCTTCAGCTACAGGAGCTTCTTCTTCAACAGCTACAGGAGCAACCTCAGCCACTACTTCTTCAACTACAGTTTCTTCTACAGCAACAACTTCGGCTGCTTGTGTTTCTTCTACGGCTGGAATTACTTCTTCCGATAGATTTTTGTTTTCTTCCATGTTAGGAAAATTGTTTTTTAAGTGCTAATAAATTAGCGGGTTAGACATATTATTTACTCATACGAAATTTGGACTGCAAAGATACAATATTTTCTTTAAATACAAAAGCAAGACATTTACTATTTGCTCATTTACAATTTACTATTTACTATTTCAACAACACATTATCACATCAACATATCAACAAATCATAACATCAATTTCTTTGGGCGTGCCCCTGCGCATCGCATCTCCAAGCGAAAGCAATTCCTGCTAAAAATCGAAGGTTGGTTTTAAATGAAAGCGAAAAGTGGTGAGGGTTTGGTTCGTTTCTGTTTCTGTTTGGGTGTGGCAATAGTAGAAATTTATTAAAATCGGCAAGACTGGTAAAGCATTTGCTTATCGATTGGCGGTAATTTTTGTCTGCAAAGATAAGAAAAAGCTGTACCAAAGGTCGGCAGAGTAGAAGAGAAATTATTTTAATTGATTCAAAATCAATTTCGTCATGCTTTCGTCCATTTTCGAAAAAGCAAACCATTTCTTGCCCAAATCCTTGAGCGAAGCACCTATATGATAAAGTTCGCGATGGTCAATAATCAGAAAGCGGTCGTGACTTAGATTTAACTCCTTTATTTCAAAATTGCCATATTGTTCGTTGGCTTTCTTTACATCCAACGCCAATTGTTTACTAATGGATTTCGAGAACAAAAGTACTTTTACATTATCGTTTTTCTTGGCTAGGTGTATTAGCGTATTTTCGTCAATGTAATTATCAATAAGTACAATACTCGTTTTAGCTGAACGTATGATTTTTGAGGTTAGTTCGTATGCATCAAGTACCTGCCCATCGAAGAATATGCCTTGATTAGGGATTGTAGGTGATTGTATTTGTAGGGAAATTGCATTTACTTTTTCCTCCAAATTTTCTACATGGTTTTCAATGCGATTCATTCGTTGATTAAGTGCATATCCCTTTAGTAGATAGTCTCTTAAAACATTTGTTGCCCAAATTCTGAATTGTGTACCTTGTTTAGAATTAACCCGATAGCCGACTGAGATAATGGCATCTAAATTGTAATAGTCAATGTCTCTTTGTACTTTCCTCCCTGCTTCAAATTGAACTGTTGCATTTTTTGCAACTGTTGCCTCTTGACTTAATTCACCCTCTTTGTAAATATTGCTCAAATGCCTTGATATTACAGACTTATCTCTATTAAATAATTGAGCTATCTGATTTAATGTAAGCCAAACAGTTTCGTCATCAATTCTTACCTCAATATGTTCAGTAAGATTGTTTGATTGATAAAGTATTATTTCGTTTATCATTTGTAAATTGAATTTTTCAAGCCCCAAATTTACATAAAATTTTCATCTTACAACTACCTTCTTAATAAAAGGTGGAAATTAAATTCTGAATCTGTCTTGGAAGGTTTAGTCTACGCTTGCGTACAAAAGGCAGGGAAACAGAGAAGAATAATTATTTCAGCAAAATCCCAATACATTTCTCCAAACTGTCTTCCCAGTATGGAATTTCGATACCATAAGTGGATTTAATTTTGGATTTATTGAGTACGCTATAGTGCGGACGGGGTGTGCGGGTGGGGTAATCTTTTGTTTCGATGGGTTTTACATTACAACTTACACCGGCTAGTTTATGAATCCGTTTGGTAAAATCGTACCAACTGCAAACGCCTTCGTTGGAATAATGATAAATGCCCGGAACAAAACTTGCAGCACTCAACACTTGCAAAATGGCTTCGGCCAAATCGGCTGCATAAGTTGGTGTTCCTACTTGGTCGAAAATCACATTTAATGCATCGCGTTCAGCGCCCAATTTTATCATTGTTTTCACAAAATTTCCACCAAACGACGAATATAACCATGATGTGCGAATAATAACTGAAATTGGACAAAAGGTCTGTAATTCTTGTTCACCCTCCAATTTCGATTTACCATAAACTCCCAAAGCAGCAGTTGACATATCTTCGGTAAGTGGAGTGTGACTTGTACCATCAAACACATAATCGGTCGAAATGTGTATTACTTTTAAATTGTGAGCCGCAGCTACTTCGGCAATATTCCGAACTGCATCGCGGTTTATTTTATAACATAAATCCACATCATCTTCGGCTTTATCAACAGCGGTATATGCCGCACAATTAACAATTGCATCAACAGCATTTGCCTTAACAAAAGTTTCGAGCGCAGCTTTATCGCAAATATCCAATTCAGCTACATCTGTAAAAATATAGTTAAATTTCGGATATTGAGCCGAAGCTACACGTATTTCATTTCCTAATTGGCCATTACTGCCGGCTACAAGTATGTTCATTTTACTTCGTGTTATTTGGGGCTACACCCGTTATTTGCTTCGCGTTATTAGTGCTTCGCACGTTACTTGGCTTCGCGTTATTATCAAATCATCACATCACCACATCATCACATCACCACATTTTCAATCCTCCAAATCTAACTCACCATTTTTGTAAGCTTGGTAGTTTTTGGCTAATAATACCATAAACTTGCTTATCTCAGTTAGTGTTTGTAGAGTTTCGGGTTTAATTTCAGCTTTTTTGTTCCTCTTGTTGCGAACATAAGCGATTGCCAGCGACAACTGAAGTACCGAGTAGAAGAACACCAATAATAAACACAATCCATAAACC
>CAIWIS010000462.1 GCA_903912795.1 uncultured Bacteroidales bacterium | reverse complement strand
TGTGAACGATCCCGGCCCGGCAATAAGCGGAAATGCTAAAGGTACTATCGATGAACTACCTTCAGGACCTTTATTGCGAAAAATTTCAATATCGAGTATCATTTCAATAGCAAAAATAAATATCACCAATGCACCGGCAACAGCAAACGACTGAATATCAACATTGAATAATTTTAAAATTCCTTCGCCCGTAAATAAAAATGCTATCAGAATTAAAAATGCAATGGCACTTGCTCTGAATGCATGTACAATATTGGATTTCTTTTTGATATCCAATATCAACGGTATTGACCCCATAATATCAATTATAGCAAAAAGCACCATAAAGGCACTTGTAATTTGTATAAAGCTAAAATTCATTTTATTTCTTTGTTATTTGTTGTGTGTGTAAATTAGTAATTTATTTTATCCGTTAGACTTATATATCAATAGAATCAAATTTTTTATTTATCTTTTTTCTTTCCGAATCAAAAATCCAACCCCATTTGTTAAAGTACTTAACCATATTGCTAATGTGAATCCAAAGCATACGGTAGTTTTTGTACGAATCCTGTGCATGATTATGAATAACCGATACTTCAGGATAAAAAACTGTTTGGTATTTACGATGTATTCGCCTTGTTAAATCAATATCCTCGGGATACATAAAAAACCTTTCATCGAACAATCCTACTTCTTTCAATGCCTTCACTCTCAAAAACATAAAGCATCCAGAAAGGTACGGAACATTCATAATTTTGTTATAACCGCTAGCTCGCATTTCAAATGAATGTTTGCGTTTCTCTGTCCATTTAGCGGGCAGAAATCTTCGGAAAATTAAATCGAAAGGCGTTGGAATTAGCTTGCAAAGATACTGAATTTGACCGTCAGGATAAAATATTTTAGGCATTAAATGTCCAATATTTGTATTATTATTCATAAATGCAGCTATTTTACTGATTACTTCGGGCTCAATTATAATGTCTGGGTTTATAACTAAATGATATTCTGCATTTTGCTCAATGCTTTTGCGTATGGCTATGTTGTGTGCAGCTCCATAGCCCATGTTTTTATTATTGTAAATATAGATTGCTGGTAAGTGATTAAAGTTAGCTGATTGGGTAGGCGAGTTATCAATAAGATATATTTTATCAATGAGTTCAACTTTTCGAAGCGATTGAACGAGCTTTTCAATTTCTTCGAAATTGCTTTTGAAAAGTACAATAGAAGCGTTGACCATTGAAAATCGAATTTTAGTTTTTTCCGATTGCAATATTACTCATTTTATTTGGGATTTAAAAATAAAAAAAGCTGTATCGTTTTGAGTACAATTTCATGAATTTTTCAGTTCTATCAAGTTGTAATTATTGATGCTAATATTTATTGTTCCCTTTTACGAGTTGGGGGACATTGATTTTCCACAATATTATAAAATTATATTATTAACAAGATCACCAACAATGATTCTTAAATATCTATATAGAAAATACTTATTAAATGTTCTATAAATCAATAAAAGTAAAGTTTAAGTATTTATACCAGTATAATAGTTCAAACTTGGTTGTACTTGAAAACCATTACAAAACAGTTTTTTTATCGAAAAACAATAAATATATTTTGTTATTTCTAAAATTTTGCTTTCCTTTGCTGTTCATTTGATTAAAAAAAACAAACCAAAATTTTAAACTTTCACGACATGAGAATTATTAAATCTTTCATCCTAAGTCTTATTTTTGTATTTAGTGCAAATATAAGCGCTCAACAAACACCTCAAGTGCCTATCGACACAAAAATTCGCTATGGCAAGCTTGACAATGGTTTAACTTATTATATCAGAGCTAACAAATTACCAAAACAGAGAGCCGAATTTTACATTGCTCAAAACGTGGGTGCTATTATGGAAAACGACGATCAAAATGGATTGGCGCACTTCCTAGAGCACATGGCATTTAATGGCACAAAAAATTACCCTGGCAAAGGAATCATTAATTACTTGGAATCAATAGGAGTTAAGTTTGGTGCCAATATCAATGCGTATACTTCGCTCGACGAAACAGTTTATAACCTCTCAGATGTACCCACAACACGCGAGAGCATTATTGACAGTGCTTTATTGGTATTACACGATTGGTCAAGCTTTATCTCTCTCGAGGGAACTGAAATTGATGCAGAGCGCGGTGTAATTCGCGAAGAATGGCGCACAGGTGCTGGCTCTGAACGCCGTATGTGGAAAGAATCGAACAAACAAAAGTATCCAGGATCGCAATATGCCAAACGCGATGTAATTGGCGATACAGCTGTTATCAATAACTTTTCGCACAAAACCATTCGCGATTTTTATCAAAAATGGTATAGGCCCGACTTACAAGCAATTCTGATTGTAGGCGATGTAGATGTCGACAAAGTGGAGGCAAAAATTAAAACTATGTTTGCCGACATAAAAGCAAAATCAAATGCCGGTGAACGTCCAATATTTGATATAAAAAATAATACAGAGCCTTTAGTTTCGTTTGTAAAAGACCCTGAAGCACGCATGACGCGCATTGAGTTGGAATACAAACAAGACATAATGCCAACAGACATAAAACTGTCAATCAATGGTTATGTAACTGGTGTTATTAATCAGCTCATTTCAACTATGATGGGGAATCGTTTCGAGGAAATTACTCAACAAGCCAATGCTCCATTTGTAGGCGGCTATGCTTATTATGGCAATTTGGTAAAATCGAAAGATGCTTTTCAGCTATTAGCTGTGCCAAACGAAGGGCGTGAGATGGAAGGACTTAAAGCTTTGTTGCTCGAAGCCGAAAAAGTAAAACGATTTGGTTTTACAAATTCAGAAGTAGAGAGAGCAAAAACTGATTTATTAAAAGGTATTGAAACAGCCTATAACGATAGAGAAAATCAAAAAAACGGTTCTTTAGTTCGTGAGTATGTTCGTCACTTCCTCGAATCAGAAGTTATTCCAGGAATTGAGTGGGAATATCAAACTTTGCAAATGGTTTTACCAAAACTTAACGCTGTGGCTGTAAACCAAATGGCAAAACAATATGTAACCGACGATAATTTGATTGTTTCATTTATGTCGCCTGATAAAGCTGCCGTAAAAGTTCCTTCGAAAGAAGAAGTAATTGCAGCAATTGCCGAAGCCAAAAGTGCAAAGCTTGAAGCCAAAGCCGAAGAAGACATGAATAAACCATTAATTGAAAAAGCACCTATTGCTGGTAAAATTAAAAAAACAGCTAAAAATGCAGCTTATGGCACAACTGAATGGACTTTGAGTAATGGTATAAAAGTAATTTTGAAACCAACAAAATACAAACAAGATGAAATTATGCTTTCGGCATTTAGTGCAGGGGGAACATCGAAAGTAAAAAACAATGCCGATATATATTCAGCCACATTGGCTTCGAGCGTAGTGGCTAATAATGGTTTAGGCGTTTATAATTCAATTGAATTGGGCAAAATGCTTACTGGTAAAATTGCCAATGTAAATCCAAATATTAGTGCTTACGAAGAAGGCTTTACCGGAAATTCATCCGTAAAAGATTTCGAAACCATGATGCAGCTCGTTTATTTGTACTTTACAGCTCCTCGCAAGGACGACAACGCATTTAAAGCTATGCTCAACATGTACCGTGCTAGTTTATCGAATGCTGTAACCGACCCTCGCAAAGCATTTGGCGATACAATTGGGTTGATGCTTAGCAATCATAATCCACGTACAGTAACTATGAATGTAGAAGCCATTGA
>CAIWIS010000461.1 GCA_903912795.1 uncultured Bacteroidales bacterium | reverse complement strand
TTCATCAAATAATACGGTTGAATTCAAAGGCGAAAACCAAACAATTCCAAACCCTATTGCTTTAGGAGAACTTCGCGGATATTATAATTTAATATTTAGTAATACTGGAACTTCTGTTTTGCCAACGCAATTAAATGTAGGTGGAAACCTAACTACAAATGGCAGTGTTAATACCTCTACTAACAGCACTACTTTGATGTTTGTTGGAACTTCGGCGCAAACTATAAGTGGTTCAGTAACACCTGCTTTTCACAACATAACAATTAACAATGCTGCTGGTGTGATTGGCTCAACAGACATAACTATAAACGGAACTTTAACTTTTTTAACTGACAATCCAACTTCGAACGATAAAGGTGCTTTGGCAATGGCTGCTGATAAGATTTTGGATTTAGGTGCTAATGCTTCGGTATTAGGTGCTGGGGATGTTTCAGGTATTGTGCGTAGAGCACACACATTTAATACAGGTAATTTCTATTCGTTTGGAAATGAGAATAATGGAGTTGTTTTTGCAGCTGTAAACACCTATCCTGGTCAAACTTTACCAAGTTCAGTAAGTTTAAAAACAACAATTGGAACAAGGTCTAATTGGTCGGGGTTTTTAGGTCCAATCCTTCCAACATCTATCAACCGAAACTGGGAAATAATACAGACTGGAGGAAGTGGAACCAGAGCTTTAATGCGTGTTCATTATCGCGACAATGAAATTCCGGCTGGAATAAACGAAAGCGACTTAACTATCTGGACTTCAAGTTGGATTGGTGCTTACAGTAATTTTTATAATAAAGAATCGGGGCGTTCAAATTACAATACAGATCTAAATTATATTACTATTCAAGATGTGAACTTTGCCATTATCCCTTCTATATGGGGTAATTTTAAAGCTACACTTGCTCCAACTACTGCTTCGAATTATACTTGGATTGGAACAGTAAGTAACGATTGGAATAACACTTCCAACTGGACACCAAACAGTGTTCCGGATGCAACTCATGGTGCAATAATTCCGAATACATACACCACGCCTTTTGCTCCAACGCTACCCACAAGCGCCATTTGTAAAACTGTACAATTAGCTGCTGGTGCAGTGCTCAATGCCGCAGAAAGTGGTGGCACACTTACTTTAACGGGTGCAAATGCTGTTTGGAATGCTGAAACAGGTGCTGTGTTTAATGCCAACACAAGTGAGGTAATAATAAATGCTAATTCGACCACTGTTGGAAACTCCTCCATCAACGGAGCAACCAATTTTTATAATCTAACTATTGCCAACGGAGCATTGTTGCAACCAGCAGCTGGTAGTTATATTGGCGTTGCAGGCACTTTGACAAATAATGGAACATTAGCTACTGCTACTAACGAAAACACCTTCGAGTTTAATGGATCTGAAACACAAAATATCCCCAATGCAAATGGCGGTGCACCTGGTTATCACAACTTGATTTTCAGTGGCTCAGGAACTAAAAACTTACCCGAAACCTTGAATATTGTGGACGAATTTATTAATAATACGAGCAATTCATCTGTAGTTTCAGCCGGAAGTGGCAAGGTGATATTTAATGGAAATGCAGTTTACGGACAGGCTATTGCCGGAAATACATGTACCGTATTTAATGATATTACGTTTGATAATACAACTTATTCAATTGGTGTTGAAAAAGATATTACTGTAAATGGTACGTTGGAAATTACAACAGGTTCGGTTGTTGATCTGCAATCTAATGCATTAAGTGGAACATTATCAACAATAAACAATAATGGTGTAATTAAAACACAAAATAACAGCGCCACATCAATCCCATCCGGAAAATCATGGTCAGGAACTATAGTTTACAATGGTACTGATGCTCAGACTATACCTGCAGGAACTTATGCAAACCTGACTGTCGAAAATGCGGCTGGCGTTATTGCTGGCGGTGATATTACAGTAAACAGTATTCTGAATCTGGCTGTAAATAACCCATCAGCTACGCAAGGAGTTCTCGATACAGATGTTTATACACTCAATATGGGTGCAATTAACACATTGGCATCAATTACCACAGGGCCAGGCGATGTTACAGGGGTTGTGAAGCGTGCGCATGCATTTGAGGGCAATACTATTTATTCGTTTGGTCATCAATCTACATCCCTTACTTTTATGAATTTTCCTAACACCACTAAACCAACATGGTTGAGTTGTAAAATAGCATTGGGTACAGTTCCCACTTGGCGTGGTGTGGCTTTACGCAGGTACTATAGTTTTTCAAAAAGTGATATTACAGGCGCTTCAGACAGAACTTCGTTGCGGTTACATTATTTAGATTCTGAATTAAATATCGAAACTACTGAACCTTTTGAACCAAATGATGCAAAACTTGAAATTTGGGATGCACACGATTTGCCAACTTTGTCGAAAGTAGAAGTTCACGGAAAATCGAATAACGATGCTACCGAAAATTGGATTGGATTATCAGGCATGTCAATTGGATATATTGCTCCATCAGTGAATCATGATTTTAAACAATGGGGTTTAAGTTATAGCGATGTATCGAAAAGAATATGGACTGGTTTAGGTTCTGATGGTAATGATTGGTCTTTGCCCGACAACTGGAATGGTGGAGTACCAACTGCGGTGGACCGTGTTGTAATTCCTGCTGGAGTATCAAATTATCCTACAAAAAACCTCCATCCTGAAACATATCCAGTAACAATGCGTACCTTGGAAATTGAACAAGGTGCCTCTATGGGCGTTGACACTTGTACAGTTACCATAAAAGGATCAATTGGTGCGTGGTTAAATAATGGAACTTTCATTCCCGGAACTGCCAAAGTCGTTTTTGCAAACGATACTATTACAAAAATTGCAACCATTGCCGGCTCAACCAATTTCTATAATTTGCAGGTGAAAGGATCTACCTACATTATGCCTGGCTCAAATAGTTACATGGGCATTTGGGGCACTATTACTTCGGATGCAGGTAGTATTTTGGATTTTACTGCCAACAAAAACACAGTTGAATTTAAAGGTGGTGACCAAACTATTGACAATCTGGTTGGTCCATCCACCGATAGAGGTTATCACGATTTAATTCTGTCGGGTTCAGGAACTAAAACTTTACCTGAAACGCTTAATATTGCCGGCGATTTTATAAATAATGGCACTGTGAATTGTGGTACTGGCACTGTAATTATGAAAGATCAGGGACATGTTCAAAATATTGGCGGAACATCAACTACATCGTTTTACAATCTTATTATTGATAATACCGACCAAATTGTAAATGCTACAGCCGATTTCAATGTGAATAATATATTAACTATCAACGATAATACATCACTTGAGATGAATGATTTCAATTTAGGTGGTAATTTTTCATCTACACAAGGTACTGGATTTTTAAAGACTAAAAACTCAAAATCAAATCCAATTCCCGATAACGAAACGTGGGCATTTGGCGTAGAGTACAACAATGCCAATTCTCCCCAAACAATTCCTGCGGGTAGTTTTCCATCGTTACGAATTAAGAATAATGCGAAAGTGAAAGCTACTGGTAACCTCAACTGCAATTCATTAAAAATTGATAAGGGAAGTGTTCTTGATATGGGGAATCATGTGTTAAACGGTGGTTCAGAGGTGTTAATTGATGGTATAATCAAAACTCAAAACACTTCAGTTGAACCTTTACCTAAAGGAAAAACATGGAATGGAGCCGTTATTTTCAATGGAACAGAAGCTCAAACTGTAGTGGATGGACAATATCAAAATCTCGAGATTGACAATACAGCGGGTGTTACACTGAATGATAGTATAGTAGTGTCGGGTACGATGTTGATTAACGACAGTAAAAAAATAACTGTTAATGTAGGTGCAAAAATAAATTCGCAATTAATTACAAACAATGGAGGCGTTGATGGATTGATAGTTAAAGCAAATTCAAACAATCCAAATGCAACATTGATTTTTGATAATCCGGTAGAGTCAACAGTTAATGCCAAAATTGAAATGTATAGTAAAGCAAGTTGGAACTTAAATGAAGCGCCAAACTACCGCTATAAATGGCAATTTATCGGTATACCTGTTCAGTCATTGCCGGCTTTACCTACTTTTTATGGTGGATATGTGCGTAAATACAACGAGAGTGGTAAAGGTTCGGGGTATCTGGCCACTAATAGATGGATTCAATTGCAAAATGGAGATAATATGGAAGCATTAAGTGGATATGAAATTGTACAGGCAGAATCGAAGATTTACGAATTTACGGGTACTTTATACAATCAGGATATAAATTTAACTCTTAATTACACGTCCGGTGCCGATGTTCCTGGTCAACATTTGATTGGGAACCCATATACAGCAGCTATTGATATTTCGAAAATTCATTTAAGCTCTTCTATGGATTCAAC
The DNA here is from genome assembly GCA_903912795.1 of uncultured Bacteroidales bacterium. Classification (GTDB taxonomy): domain Bacteria; phylum Bacteroidota; class Bacteroidia; order Bacteroidales; family Paludibacteraceae; genus Paludibacter. The sequence goes on along the minus strand of CAIWIS010000461.1, from coordinate 805 downwards.
TATCTATTTGTACAATACAGGTACTTTGGCCAGTTGGTCGTCGTACCAGGGCAATAGAACTTCATCTGGAGATTCTTATACTGCCGGACAATATACAACAGTTCCTATTGGTACAGCCGGTGTGGCTGGCATTCCGGGACAAATTCCATCCATGCAGGCATTTGTAGTAAAAACAAAATCAACATCATCTGGAACAATCTTTGTTGACTATGACGAAGTAAAACAAAACAATCGAACTATTCAGCGTGCCAAAAAATCACCAATTTCATGGATGCGGATAAATCTAGTTGGTGCTACTGCCGATCAAGATGTTATGTGGTTATTCCGTAAAGATGGCTCAACGCGTGATTTTGATAATGGTTGGGATGGTCGCAAACTTGCCGGTGACGCTGGCACTGCTCGAATTCAAGCTGTAGAAGGCGCTTCTACTTATCAAATCGATGTTGTTCCCGATATTAATGAAACTGTCATTTCAGCTCGTGCCGGTCGCAATGATACCGAATATAAACTGAAAATTGAAAATGAAAACATGCTTTCGGATTACAATTGCATTTATCTGCTCGACTTAAAAACGAATGATATTATTGATATTAGTCAAAGTAGTTCTGAATATCGTTTTACAATGACAAATACTTCGTCGGAGCCTCGTTTTAAGATTTTAACTTCGGCTGGAATGACAACGGAAAATAATGAATTACACTCAGGATTATTCGCCCATTATATTGACAATAGACTTATAATAAACAATATAACTTCAAGTGAAGGTAAAGTATCCATTTATAGTTTAAGTGGAGTAGAGCTTTAC
>CAIWIS010000460.1 GCA_903912795.1 uncultured Bacteroidales bacterium | reverse complement strand
GAATTAGCACAAGCTCATCGCACAATCGACAATTTACGAGTTAATGTTCTTACAACCGATCAGGTTTATAACGAATTTTCGTCGGGAACTCCGGATGCAACAGCTTACAGACGTGCTGTTAAAATGTTTTACGACCGTGCAATTAAAAGTAGCACACCTGCTGATTTGCCAAAATATTTATTGTTATTTGGGAGAGGTACTTTTGATAATCGTAAGCTTCAGTCCAGTTCGGGCGACAATTTGATACTCACTTATCAGGCCGATAATTCTTTAGTTGAAACATTATCTTATGTTACCGATGATTATTTTGGATTTTTGGACGACAATGAAGGTACTCAAATCCCAAGTCATTTATTGGACATAGGTATAGGACGGTTTCCGGTTACAAATACAACGGATGCCGAAGTTGTAGTCAAAAAAACGATTGATTACATGAAAAATGCCAATATGGGCAAATGGAAAAACCAACTTTGTTTTTTGGCCGACGATGGTGACAATGCGTTACACATGAAACAAGCTGATAGTATTGCCAATACAATTTCGCGCAATTTTAAATCGTATCATGTAAATAAAATTTACTTAGATGCTTATAATCAGGAAATTTCGGCTAGTGGCGAAACTTACCCTGTTGCACGTAAACAACTACACGATTTAATAGCTAAAGGTTTACTCTATTTGAATTATACAGGTCATGCAGGTGCACAAGGTTGGTCCAACGAAAGTGTTTTAACTACGAATGACGTAGTTTCTTTTGCAAATAAAATATTGCCTATATGGGTGGGAGCTACATGTAATTTTCTTCAGTTCGATTTAAAAGTAATTTCAGCTGGCGAAAAAGTAGTGCTCAATCCAAATGGAGGTGGAATTGGAATCTTTTCGGCAGCTCGTCCGGTTTATGCTTCACAAAATTTTACGGTAAACAAATATTTTACCGAGAATCTGTTTAAAAAAGTAAACGGAAAGCATTACAGAGTTGGCGATGTAATAGCACTTGCCAAAAATAGTGTTGGTTCCGAAATCAATAAGCTCTCGTATGTGTACATGGGTGACCCTGCCTTAAAGCTTGCATTCCCAACTAATTATAATATAAAAACCACTTCAATTAACGACAATGTAACTTTTGGAACTGATACCTTAAAAGCTATGTCAGTGGTAAAAGTTACTGGTGAAATAACTGATGCAAACAATCAATTAGTACCCGGTTTTAATGGCGATTTATCGATGGATGTATATGATAAATCACAACGTATTACTACTCAGAACAATCATGGTGATGGAAATTTAATTTATTCAGACCGGCCAAATGTATTGTTCTCAGGAAAAGCTGCTGTCAAAAACGGACAATTTGCCTTTACTTTTATGCTTCCAAAGGATATAAAATACAATTATGGTGGAGGACGAATTAATTACTATGCATCCAATACAGAAGGAGAAGAAGCACAAGGGTTTTTTGAAAACTTTACGGTAGGGGGTACCAATAAAAATGCCGTTTTAGAAACCGATGGTCCTGAAATAAAATTATTTTTGAATACGGAGAATTTCAAAAGCGGTGATAAGGTGAATGAATCGCCACTTCTGATAGCTCAACTCAAGGATGTAAGCGGTGTAAATAAGGTTGGTAGTGGAATTGGACACGATTTATTGATTACTATCGACAATGAGCCAATGCAATCCAAAGTATTGAATGATTATTTTGAAACAAAGGCAAACTCTTATTCCGAAGGTTCATTACGATATAAACTGAATAATTTAGCCGAAGGAAAACACACAATAACTTTCAAAGCTTGGGATTTGTTGAATAATTCGGCAAGCGAAACTATTGAATTTGAAGTTGTTAATGGATTGCAGCCTGTAATTTTTAATATCTATAATTATCCAAATCCTGTGAAAACTGCAACAAATATTGTGGTTGAACATGACAGACCCGAAGCAATATTAAATACCTTGATTGAAATTTTTGATTTATCGGGCCGAAAAATTTGGCAATTTGAACAAAGTAATGCCGACAATGTACAATGGGATTTACGTGGTGCTGATGGTATTAAAGTAAAATCAGGTATCTATTTTTACAAAGTAAGTATAAGTACCAATAACAGTGAAGTTTATTCAAAAACAAACAAAATGCTACTTCTCGAAAAATAAATTTATTTATTCATTTCGAACATTAAATTAATTATTGTATTTTTGCAAACTCAACACAAAACACATGAAGCAAACGTTTTTTATCGTAATAATTTTCTTATCAATTGTTTTTACTGCTAAAGCCGTAGAACCTAATCCAATTTTCACTGCTGTACCTTCGTTAACTATTGCTCCTGATGCTCGTGCTGGTGGTATGGGTGATATTGGAGCTGCAACCACGCCCGATGTTAACTCACAATATTGGAATCCATCAAAATATGTGTTTATGGAGAGTGAGGCCGGCGTGTCACTTTCGTATACACCATGGTTACGCTCGTTGGTAACCGATATTGATTTGATATATCTTGCTGGCTATTATAAGTTTAATCCTCGTCAAGCATTAAGTACTTCGCTGCGTTATTTTTCTTTAGGCGATATTACTATTATGGATGAGCTTGGATATGAACAAAACACTGCTCATCCACTCGAAATGGCTATTGATGTAGCTTACTCGCAAATGCTTTCCGAAAAATTTTCGGCATCAGCTGCTCTTCGTTTAATATATTCCGATTTAAATAATGGAATTAATCAAGGTGCTGGTAGCGAAATGTATCCGGGAGCTTCGGTAGCTGCTGATGTATCAGCCTATTATCGTACTCCAATTAACCTTACAACTGGTAAAGGATTGTTGTCGTTTGGGTTAAATCTATCGAACTTGGGTTCAAAAATAACGTACGATAGAAATGCAACCAACAACTTTATACCAACCAATCTACGTCTTGGAGGTTCGTTCGATTATGATGTTGATGATTATCAACGTATCAGTTTTAGTGCCGATGCCAACAAACTTTTAGTTCCAACACCAAACGCTACAACCGATTTCAACAAGGTATCCATGCTTTCGGGTGTATTTATGTCGTTCAACGATGCTGCTGGTGGTGGCAAAGAAGAACTGACAGAGATTATGTGGTCGGTAGGAGCTGAATATGCCTATAACAAACAATTTTTTGTACGTGCAGGTTATTTCAACGAAAATGCTTACAAAGGAAATAGAAAATACTTCACTGCTGGTGCTGGATTTAAATTGAATGTTTTCCAATTAGATGCAGGATACGTAATTTCAACTTCGCAATCGAATCCTCTCGACCAAACTTTACGTTTCTCGCTTTCGTTCGACTTGTTTGGCTTGAAGAATCTTGTTAAATAACGACGACAGACAACGGACGACAGAAATTCGAAATATAATAACAATTAATAACGCGAACCTGCCTGCCGCAGGCAGGGCTTATAACGCACAAAGTGCCAAATAACGCGAAGCTTATGAACAATATACGTGTAGGATTTGGATACGATGTACATGTGTTTGCTGTAAACCGTGACTTGTGGCTAGGAGGAATAAAAATTGATCACATTGTAGGTTTACTTGGCCATTCGGATGCCGATGTATTGATTCATGCTTTATGCGATGCACTGCTCGGTGCTGCAAATTTACGCGACATTGGTTTTCACTTCCCTGATACAGCTGGAGAGTATAAAAACATCGACAGCAAAATTCTGCTTAAAGATACTATGCTTTTGCTTCGTCAAAAAGGTTATGAGTTTGGCAATGCCGATTGTACTGTATGTGCCGAAGCCCCCAAACTTAACCCACACATTCCAGCTATACAGGAATGCCTTGCCGGAGTGTTGGGTGTGGATGTTGATTGCATTTCAATAAAAGCCACTACATCCGAAAAAATGGGCTTTGTTGGACGCAAAGAAGGTATGGCAGCTTATGCTACTGTATTGATATACAAAGCATAAGCTAACTTTCCCTTATAAACTAGGTTTAACTCTGAGTTTTCTACTTACCTCACAAGCTAATTTAACAGCAATTTTCTTTTTGCCAATTATTTTTGAAGCTCCTATTCCACTCTTTTTAGTTGCATCGGTAAATTCCAATACACCATTATAAGCACCAGATACCTTTGCACCAAAGCGGTCGTATAATTCATACGAAATAGCATAATTGGAGCCTGTTTTTTGGCTTGTGATACTTCCTAATTTAATTTTTTTGGTTGTCTCTTCGCCATAAAACCAAGTGCCATACTCATTGTTGTTTTCAGTTATGTATGCCGGGATTAATGTAAATGGTACTAAATTAGCAGTGGTTAACTCAGTTATCATGTTGTATGTGCCATTAGGGATGGAATCTTTAGCGGTTAATGCAGTGTTAATTTCAAGCGCTAAAATGTCGCCTTTGGTAGTGGTGTCTTTAAAATTAAGTGTTGCCGAGGCCAAATACATTGTAAAGCTATTGGATTTGCCAGTTTGGTAATCATCGCCAAAATAATACAGTAAACCATGAGTTAAAGCAGGTTTTACTTCGGCAGCATCGCGTTTGTCAGACAATGCTACAATGCCATTAAACATAAAATGAATTACACCATCATTTTCGTCAATCAAATCACCTTCAATTTTGAAGCCTGATTCGTTGGTTGTTATTTTGTAACTTCCCCCCTTAATCAAACTAATGGTGTTTTTTCCTGCTTTTACATTTACTATTCTAGTTCCTAACACATAGGTGTTGCCTCCCTGTTCAATTTCGGCTCCAGGTAAAAAAGTATTTGCATCCCCTTCTTCGGATACGCTAAAATCTCCATTGTTAAATGCATTTTGAGTGATAGGCACATTAAATTCGATATAAATATAATTGCCATCTCCTGTAAGTTTACCAGCTGTATTTAAACTCATGGTGTTTTCGTACATGATCATGTCGAAATTATTGGTGCCGATATCATAATAATCGCCCCAGTTGGATGCTAAAATCTTGGTAAAGAGCAAATTTTGCATAATTACTTTCACTTCGCAATCCACCGTTTTTCCATCGGCAGAGAATCTGATTTTTGTAGTTCCCTCTTTTTTAGCCTTTAAAACTAAAATTTTCTCCATCGAATTTCCAGACGAAGAAGCAGTAACTGCTCCAATTTCTTCAGATACTATTTTTACGATATTGGTATCAACTACTAATGGAGTGAACTTAATTTTATCAATATCACCATTAATAAGTAAGGTGACTTTAAGTGTGTCGGTTGTACCAACATTTAATTCTAATGATGCTTTGCTTAATTTAATACTTAAAACTTCGTCTTTTTCGCACGATGTAAGAAATAATAGCGAGAATGTAAAGGCAAGGAACAGTGAAAATGATACTACTTGTTTCATAAATAGGGTATTTATATTGAATTTATAAAAGCAAAATTAGCATTTTATTTTTACAAATTGCATAAGAATACCAATTATATTATGAATTTATAATTTCAATGTCGGATTTGTAGTATAAAATATGTATTTTTGCAAGCTCACATTATTCCAAAACGACTACTTATTAAGCAATATGAGAATATTTTTCACAACCACCCTTTTCATTTTTCTTTTTTGTACTATATCTTTCAGTCAGAGTTTTAAAATCAGCGGTACAGTTACCGATGAGGCTGGCGAAGCTATTATTGGCGCTACTATACAGGTAAAATCCAACACACAGTTTGGTACTATTACTGATTTTGATGGAAAGTTCAGTCTCAATGCCCCTGCGGCAGCTAAAACACTTATTGTATCCTACGTAGGCATGAAAACGATGGAAGTGGAAATAAAATCGGTGTTGAAAATTGTTCTTATAGCTGACTCAAAACAACTCGACGAGGTGGTAGTGACTGGTATGATGAAAATGGATAAACGCCTTTTTACGGGTGCTACCGATAAGTTGGATGCAGCCAAAACTAAGTTGGATGGTATCACTGATGTGAGCCGTGCATTGGAAGGTAGGTCGGCAGGTGTATCTGTTCAGAACGTATCGGGTACATTTGGTACAGCTCCAAAAATTCGGGTTCGTGGCGCAACGTCTATTTACGGTAATTCAAAACCATTGTGGGTAGTTGATGGCGTAGTTGTTGAGGATGCGATTGATGTATCGAGCGATGCGCTATCCTCTGGTAATGCCGAAACACTTATCTCATCGGCAATTGCAGGAATAAATGCGGACGATATTGAAAGCTTTCAGATACTTAAGGATGGGTCAGCAACTTCAATTTACGGTGCACGCGCTATGGCTGGTGTAGTGGTTATAACTACCAAAAAAGGGAAATCTGGTGTGAGCAAACTTAATTATACTGGCGAGTTTACTTCGCGTCTTGTTCCTACCTACAATGAGTTTAATATTTCCAATTCGCAACAGCAAATGGGCATTTATCAGGAGATGGAACGCAAAGGTTGGCTCGAGTTTACGTCATTAACAGGTGGTGCTAATAGCGGTGTGTATGGCAAAATGTATCAACTCATTAACAATTACAGTAATGGTGGCTTTGGTTTGGAAAATTCAATTTCGGCTAAAAATGCTTATCTACAACAAGCTGAATTTCGCAATACCGATTGGTTTAATCAGCTTTTTAGCAATTCGCTCACTCAAAATCATGCGCTGAGCATTAGTTCGGGTACCGACAAAGCACGCTTTTATGTTTCGCTATCGGTTTTCGACGATCCGGGTTGGACCAAATCAAGTGCCGTACAACGTTATACTGCCAATGTAAATGCATCGTATGACGTTAGTAAAAATCTGATTTTAAATCTTTTATCAACAGGCTCTTATCGCAAGCAGAAAGCCCCCGGAACTTTGAGCCAGGATGTGGATGTG
>CAIWIS010000459.1 GCA_903912795.1 uncultured Bacteroidales bacterium | reverse complement strand
ATATAATACAAAACTGGTAGAATAACATAGCCAGAGAACAACTCTTCAGAAAAAAATTCACTTAAAGTAAACCAACAAAACCAACCTATAAAAAGTATAAGCAAGGTAAGTGTAAAAATTTGTCTTTTTTTAAGTTCCTTCATACCTTATTTAGCATGTTCAACACATACAATAATGGAATTATTATTCACTTCGGCAAAACCACCATTAATTTCGATATGCTGTTCCTCGGCATTTGTTTTATATATAACGCTGCCTTTACTTAATAACGAAATGATAGGCGCATGATTCTCAAGCACAGTAAACTGACCTAACTTTCCGGGCAATGTTACCAATGCAACATCACCTGAGAAATATACTTTTTCGGGAGATACAATTTCGAGTTTCATTAGTTTTTCGATGCTTTACGTGCTTGACGCATTAAATCGTGTCCTTTAGCAATGGCTTCGTCTATAGTACCAACATTCAAAAACGCCATTTCGGGCAATTCGTCTAATTGACCATTCAATATCATTTGAAAACCTTTAATTGTGTCTTCGATAGAAACCATTACACCGGGGATACCAGAGAACTGAGTGGCCATAGCAAATGGCTGTGAAAGAAAACGTTGCACTTTACGAGCACGTTGTACTGTCAAGCGGTCTTCGTCCGACAATTCTTCCATTCCCAGAATGGATATAATATCTTGTAATTCTTTGTTGCGTTGAAGTATTTGTTTTACACGCTGTGCTGTTTCGTAATGTTCTTCTCCAACTACAAGTGGATTTAAAATTCGTGATGTAGACTCTAACGGGTCTACAGCTGGAAATATTCCTAACTCAGCAATCTTACGATTCAAAACAGTAGTAGCATCCAAGTGCGAGAATGTAGTAGCAGGAGCAGGGTCAGTTAAGTCATCGGCAGGTACATATACTGCTTGTACCGAAGTGATAGAACCATTTTTGGTGGAAGTGATGCGCTCTTGCATACGTCCCATTTCGGTGGCCAACGTAGGTTGATAACCCACAGCCGAAGGCATACGACCTAACAAAGCCGAAACTTCGGAGCCTGCCTGAGTGAAACGGAAAATATTATCGATAAAGAAAAGGATATCACGACCGCCTTCGCCACCACCATCGCGAAACGACTCAGCAACAGTAAGACCCGAAAGCGCTACCGATGAACGTGCGCCAGGAGGTTCGTTCATCTGACCAAAAACAAGTGTTGCCTGCGATTTAGCCACTTCATCATAATCCACTTTGGATAAATCCCAATGGCCTTCTTCCATTCCTTTTTTAAACTCTTCGCCATAACGTATTACGCCCGATTCAATCATCTCGCGCAATAAGTCATTTCCTTCGCGGGTACGCTCACCCACTCCGGCAAAAACCGAGAAACCACTATGACCTTTTGCTATATTGTTGATCAATTCCATGATAAGCACCGTTTTACCAACACCGGCACCACCAAATAAACCAATTTTGCCACCTTTTACATAAGGTTCCAAAAGGTCGATTACTTTGATACCTGTAGTAAGAATATGCTCACTGGTTGTTAAATCTTCAAATTTTGGAGGTTCACGATGAATAGGATAAGCACCTTTTTTATCAAGGTTTTTCATTCCATCAATCGTGTCGCCTATTACGTTCATCAATCGTCCTTTCACTTGCTCACCTACCGGCATCGATATGGGAGTGCCGAGTGCCACAACATTCAACCCACGACTTAAGCCATCGGTCGAATCCATAGCAACACAGCGCACTGTATTTTCACCAATGTGCTGCTGTACTTCTACAATTAATTCTTTGCCGTTATTGCGCGTAATGCTTAATGCATCGTTTATGGCTGGTAATTTGGCTACGCTATTATCGAAGTTGAAAAATACGTCAACAACTGGTCCGATAATTTGAGAGATATGCCCTGTTAATACTGACATAGTGATTTCTTATATGTTTTTTAGTTTAATAATTTACATTTAAAAACAGTACGTTTACTGCTTTTAAGAGAAAGCTAACATCTAACAACTTTAACGTTAAAATTGTTCACACTATGTTTTGAAAATAGTTTTAATCTAATTTCAAAACCTCTAGAAATGCCTTTTGAGGCACCTCTACATTGCCTATTTGCTTCATGCGCTTCTTTCCTTTTTTCTGTTTTTCGAGCAGCTTGCGCTTACGCGAAATATCCCCACCATAACATTTAGCAGTCACGTCTTTACGAACTGCTTTGATGGTTTCGCGCGATATAATTTTGGCGCCAATAGCTGCTTGAACTGCAATGTCGAACTGCTGACGAGGAATAAGTTCTTTTAATTTTTCGCACATGCGGCGTCCAAGTGTAACGGCATTATCCACGTGAATCAAACACGATAATGCATCAACTGGTTCGCCATTTAATAAAATATCGAGACGAATTAGCTTGGATGCTCTAAATCCATTGGAGTGATAATCGAACGAAGCATAACCTTTTGAAATGCTTTTCAGGCGATCGTAGAAATCGAACACAATTTCGCCCAAAGGTAAATCGTAAATCAATTCCATGCGGTTACCCGATATATAATTTTGCTTGATTAGCTCACCACGTTTACCCAAACATAGCGTCATTATTTGTCCGATATAATCGGTGCGTGTAATGATAGATGCACGAATGTAGGGTTCTTCAATACGATCGATAGCCATAATATCAGGTAAACCCGACGGGTTATGTACTTCAATTAAATCGCCTTTGATGGTGTAAACATTGTACGAAACATTGGGAACGGTGGTAATCACATTCATGTCGAACTCGCGGTCGAGTCGTTCCTGAATAATCTCCATGTGGAGCATACCTAAAAATCCGCAACGGAAGCCAAAACCCAATGCCACTGACGATTCCGCTTCGAAGGTTAATGATGCATCGTTCAACTGAAGTTTTTCAATAGCAGTACGTAAGTCCTCAAAATCTTCGGTTTCGATAGGATAGACACCCGCAAAAACCATTGGTTTTACTTCCTGAAATCCAGCAATGGATGTAAGTGCCGGACGCTTAACATGCGTAATAGTATCGCCTACTTTAACTTCTTTGGATGTTTTTATTCCTGAAATTATATAACCTACATTGCCTGCACTTAAGGTTTTTGTTGGCGACATTTCCAATCGGAGTATGCCTATTTCCTCGGCATAATATTCTTTTTCGGAATTGATGAATTTTACAAAATCGCCTTTGTTTATTGTTCCATTCTCAATTTTGAAATATGCAATAATACCGCGAAACGAATTAAATACCGAATCGAAAATCAAACATTGAAGTGGCGCTTCGGGATCACCTTTTGGAGCAGGAACACGGTTCACAATGGCCTCGAGTATGTCATACACACCCATACCTGTTTTGCCACTAGCACGAATAATATCCTCGGCTTTACAACCAAGCAAATCCACTATTTGGTCTTCAACTTCCTCGGGCATGGCATTGTCCATATCCATTTTGTTCATAATTGGGATAATTTCCAAATCATGTTCAATGGCCATGTATAAATTCGAAATTGTTTGGGCTTGAATGCCCTGAGTAGCATCTACAATAAGCAGAGCTCCTTCGCAGGCAGCTATGGAACGCGAAACTTCGTACGAAAAATCGACGTGACCCGGTGTGTCAATCAGGTTAAAAACATATTCCTCACCATTCAAAATGTAATTCATCTGAATAGCGTGGCTTTTAATAGTAATACCACGTTCACGCTCCAAGTCCATATTATCGAGTACTTGTGCCTGCATTTCTTTACCAGCAACCGTGTTGGTGTATTCCAACAAACGGTCGGCTAATGTGCTTTTACCGTGATCAATATGGGCAATAATGCAAAAATTGCGGATGTTGTTCATTCGTAATTAGTTGTAT
>CAIWIS010000458.1 GCA_903912795.1 uncultured Bacteroidales bacterium | reverse complement strand
GTTTTCGACAGTAACGAAATGGCTGGTCCTTCGGGATAGTCCTCACACGAAGTAAATGTAATGGCTGTAAAAGCAATAAGTAAAATTGAAATCGAAAGTTTTGTTTTGCTCAACATTGAGACTGCTAAATTTTTCATTTTGTTAGTTTTTGCCCCCTAACCCCCAAAGGGGGAATGGAGTATTGTTGTTTTTAAAAATCTTTTCGTTTAATAATGCCTAGTAAAATAGAAATGAGAGCTATTACAAGTAGAAGATGAATAAGGTATCCGGCGCTATACGCAAAAAATCCGGTAGCCCAAACAATGACAAGTACTATAGCAACGATATATAGGATGTTTCTCATGGCATTTGAATTTTTATTGTCCTTTACGGATAATGTTGATTACCTCTTCGCGTTTTTTGTGAATGCGTGCCTCAATACGGTCGAGTAGTTCTTCTTCTTTGCCTTCTTCAAATCGGAGATCAGCATCAGTAAGTTGTGCAAATTTGTCCTGCAATAATAAGGATTGATTGGTCCAGTTTCCCGTCATTTTGAAAACTTCGGTGTTGTGTTCGTGTTCTTTTGACATGATAATGTTTGGAGTTAAATTGGTTACTAATTATTTAGTTCACAAAGATAGGGCTCTATCTGATTGAAATCCTTACACTTCGCTGGTTATAAGTTGCAGTATTCACACATTGCTGTGGATTCAATTGAAACCCATTAAAAAATAAAAGCTGTTATAGAAACAACTAAACTCCTTGTGTTATTACACAAGAGGTTCTGTTTAGAACAAAGTAAAATGAATAAAGAGTCTCGCAGAATGCGAGACTCTTTCAATCAAGAATAAATATTAATTACAATTGAACTAAGCCAACGTACTTACTTACCGAATTCAGCGAATCAGTTGGAGTTGAGAAATAAATCCAACAATGAATTTCGCTACCTGCCCATATTTCTGGGAGTTCTACTTCTGCTGTACCAGCACTTCGAAATGCATGATTTTGCTTTAACACTGAAATTCTATCCGTAGGATTAAAGAAAACTATGTTTATGCCATCCTTTTCAGTGCTATTGGTGCCGATGGTGGTGTCCCAATCAATCTTCACTTTCGTGCCTGTAGTTTTAATAGCGCTAACGAGCCCAGCGCTATCTACACTACCTACTGAAAGCGTAAGCTGGCTATAGTCAATTGCAAAATCAGGTGCTTCACCTGAAACTGCATTTTTCATTGCTAATGAAACTCCTTGTTGCATGCCATTTGCACTCATGAAAGTTATTTTGAACAAGTTACGCATACAGCTGAGTTCGCTGTTAGCAAAGCCAAATTTTGTACGTTGAGCTTGTTGTTTATCTGTATTCGGATTGCCAGGAGCTCTGAATACTTTAAGAATACTTCTACCATCTTTGGTAGTGGCAGCTACTGCGCTGCCGTGACGTCCGGAAATTGCACCGAACGTGGTTGAATTAAATGTTGCCATTATTTTTATTTTTAAATTTATTATACATGTGATATTTTTTTATTTATGAAATTGAATCGAAAAATGTCTTTTGATACATGGAGCATCCATAGAGCATCCATGGAGCATCGACAGTGAAAGTGCGGGGGTGCTCTGGGCGGAATTGTACTGTTTTTTGAGAAAACTGACGTGTTCATTTTTGTAATTTTGAATTGTTTTAAAATCGGTTGATTGTACTTGACAATGCAAAATTACAGGGTTCTAAGGGGCTTAGGTAACCCTTAGGGTAACCCCAAATATTGAATTAGGATAAATTTGGGCAAAAAAAAGACGCGATTTTTGGTCGCGTCTTTAATAAGTAAAAATGTGAAACAGCCGAATCAGGCTTCCTGCATATCTTTCATGATTTTTTGAGAAATTGAATTTAATCCCAAATCATCGAAATGTTTTTTGATATATTCCAAATCTCTTATGGCACTTTTTTTGTTCTTATCGTTTTCCAAACCTTTATGAGGTTCAGATAAAGTCTTATAAATATTGCTTTCATTTTTCTGGGTGAGGAAATGAATAAATCGTGCCTTTACTGTTCTATCGATTGCTGTTGTATTCCTATCAACTTCATTCAGCAAATAATATATTGTTAATACCTGCCGACGAGTTGAGAATTCTTTCGTTTTTACAATTTGTTCCAATTGGTCAATAGAATCAATAGTTAATTTTTCAACTGCGCTAGTATCATCAGCCTTGAATAGTTGATTATTTTCTTGTAATCCAGCGATTTGTTTGTTTAATACATCAATTGCAACGTTGCAATTTTTTTGAAAATAAATATTTGGATTGTGTGATTTTGGATTTATTTGATTTTTTAAGCAAAGTAGATCTCTTTCTGCTATTGCATTTAGAAGAATTTTTTTTCGCTCCAGTAAATCTACTTCATCAGCAATTTGATTGTAAACCTGTTCAAAATCAAATTGAGAACTTGGAATATCGTCTTCTTCAAAATCAAATAAATTAATTGTAAAATCACGATTTAGTGTGAATAGAGAATTGTAAATTGAGTTTAAGCAACTCAAAATAAACGAAGTATCACCATCAATTGACAATATTTGAGTACGATACTCCTGAAATTTATCAAACCAGTCGAAAACACTATTACTATCAAAGAAAACAAATGATTTATCAAATGTTTTTTTAAGAGTTGCCTCTAATATACTTTTAAATAATAACTCACCATGTTCTTCAATATCAGATTGCTTTAACTTTAAAGTTTTATATTCGCAATTTCTATTTCTGAGGAATTTTATATCATTCAAATCGAAAGCACCTATTAAAAGCATATCTTCAATCTTATCCATTACCTCTATGAGGTTTTGGTTTAATTTTTTATAGATTGTTTTAATTTCGTAAATGCTGTATTCTTTCTCGGAAGAGTAATCAGTGATAAATTTTTCGGGAAGATTTGGGTTTTGTACTTCTGACATAAGGGATAGAATTAAAAATTGATAAAGCGAATGCAAAAGTAATATTTGTTATGGGAATTTGAAAGGTTTTGGTTTTGTTATTTTGTGTAAAACCTAATTTTTTTATCAGATTTGTATGCAAGTCTAATACCGATTGCACAAACAATATAGCCCATCCCGATAGCTATCGAGGATCGACTGCGTCTCATTGTCCTATTTGTTTGTTCCGTAAAAACGGAATCTCGAATTACTCGATATGCCTTCCGCACATGCCTGCGGCAGGCAGGAGCGGAATTTTCAATCGGCATTAACAACAGTAGACATAAAAATGACTTTGGGTCATTTTATATGTACTGTTGGTATAACATGCCTTTTTATATAACTAATAGGTTTTTCAAATAATTTGTTCCTTTTAAACAGGATACAGGTTTAGTTTAAAAGATTTGTTTTTTGAGGTTAAAATCACACCCCGTAACACGCCAAATCAGAATTGCTTCGTTGCGGGGCGTTTTTATATGGGCTGGGTGTTTTCGGTGTATTATTTAATAATTTTACAAATCATCTGCCTTGTTAGCAATTTTATATTCGGTAGGTGTTACCTTAAATTTTGCTTTAAAGCATGCACTAAAATATTTCGGATCTGAGAAGCCAACCATATAACAAACATCAGCCACCGATACATCGTTCTCAGTAATTATTTGAGCTGCTCGTTTGAGTCTGAAATCTTGTAATAATTCTTTTCCAGATAAGCCGGTGAGTTTTTTTATTTTATTGTAAAATTTGGCATGACTCATGGCCATTGCTTTTTCGAGGGAATCAACCGTGTATTCTGAATCCGGGATGCCTTTTTCTATTTCGGCAACCAAGTCTTTCAAGAACTTTTCGTCAGTAGAAGTAACCGTAATCTTCGATGGTTCGAACACTAAATTGTTTTGAAATAACTGACGTAAATTGTCACGGTTTTTAATCAAACTTTTTATTTTAACCAACAAATAATCAGCATCAAATGGTTTCGAAATATAATCGTCGGCGCCTGTTTCCAGACCTTTGAATCTAATTTCGTTATCGATGCGGGCTGTGAGTAGAATTACCGGAATATGACTTGTATCGAGCGTGGTTTTTAGCTTTTCGCAAAACTCAATTCCATTCATAATTGGCATTACATAATCGCTCACAATAAGGTCGGGCATTTTCTTTTTGGCCAATTCAAATCCATCCGCTCCATTTTCGGCTTCTAATATATTGAAATGTTCAGATAAGCAAGCTTTTATATACTCTCTCATTTCAGGATTGTCTTCGGCAATCAACACTGTTTGGAGTTTTAATGTTTTAGTAACAGGCTGGTAATCTTCGTTTTCAGTATTTATTTCGGCATTGACACTTACTTTTTTAATCGAAATTATTTCTGAAGATAGAACAGATGTTTCGTTCATTATTGGCAAATAAACTGTAAATGTTGATCCATTTCCAATGCTACTTTCTACTGTAATATCGCCTTGCAGTACCTCAATCAAATCTTTGCAATGCGATAGTCCGATGCCGTAACTACTGTCGGTTGCACTCTGTGCATCATTGAAAAAGCGGTCGAAAATTTGATCAATTTTATTTTTTTCGATACCTATCCCTGTGTCTTTTACCCATATTTTGGTGTAAAGCATATCCGGATTATCCATTTCGCAGGTATCTACACCTATTTCGATATAGCCTTGTTTGGTATATTTCACGGCATTGGATAGTAGATTAAAAATTACTTTTGCAGTTTTTTCGGTGTCAATATTAGCCTGAATACTTTCTTTTTTAAAATCGTAAAGTAAATCCAAACCCTTATCTTTAATTATAAAATCAAAATGATCAACCTCATCTTTAATAAACTGATTCAGCTCTACTTTTCTGTAAGTTGCCACAAGTTTACCCACTTCAACTTTACGGAAATCAAGCAACTGTTCAATCAGGTATTTGAGTTTAGTTGCATTGCGGTGAACCATACTGAGCTGATTTTTAAGCAATTTTGGGTAGTCAGCATTTTTCAGAATTTGCTCCAGTGGTCCAGCAATAAGCGTTAAGGGCGTACGCAAATCGTGCGAAATATTGATAAAAAAGCGGGTTCGAATCATGTCGAGTTCGTGCAGGCGCTGATTGTGTTCCGCATCCAAAATAATTTGTTGCTTGGTAGCAATTTTTATCATAGAATAGCGGGTAAAATAAAATATAATCAGCCCCACAGCTATAATATAAAACAAAAATGCATACCAAGTAAGGTAAAATGGAGTAGCAATTTCGATACTAATTTGCCGTTCGTTATTGCTCCAATCGCCATCATCATTAGTTGCTTTTACCCTAAAAACGTAAGAACCATGTCTTAAGTTGGTATATGTAGCGGTGTGACTTCCATTTTCGGTTGTATTCCACTTTACATCATAACCCTCAAGCATATAGGTGTATTTTACTTTTTCGGGCGCCTGAAAATTCATCGACGAGAAATCGAATCTGAAATTATTTTCGTTGGCTTTCAGTTTAATTTTATTGGTTGTGAAAATTGGATTATCAATCAAAATTCGTCCATTAATGGTAGTTTGTGGCGTAATTTTTTCGTTGAACAGGTAAAAATCAGTTAGTGTTACCTGTGGATTGAGGTTGTTGCTTTTGATGTTTTCGGGATAAAAGGAATTTACACCATTGATACCTCCAAAAAACAATTCGCCATTTTGCGACCTGAAAGAGGCATGTTCCGAAAACTCATTACTCTGAAGTCCATCAGATACACTATACGATGTCATTTTTGAATTTTTAGTATCAAATTTTGTCAGCCCCGAGTTGCTCCCAATCCACAAAACTTTATTGTTGTCGAATGTAATACTTTGAATCATATTATTGGGCAAACCATCGGCCATTAGGTAGGTTTTAAATGCCATTTTATCGGCATCCGAAGTATATAAACAACGGTTCAAACCAAGATGTGTGCCTATCCAAAATGTATTTTCGTCGGTTTGGCAAATGCTCCGAATATAATTGCTACTGATAGTGTGGTCTTCTTTTTTGTAAACGATGCATTTTATAGGTTTGTATTCGGCATTTAAAGTGATGATATTGAGGCCACCGCCTTCGGTTCCCACCCAAAGTTGATTGCGTAGTTTATCGTGATGCAAAATGCGACAATTGTCGTAAGAGATTTTAATTTTTGATAAGCGACTATCAAATTTATCGGTTCGAATTACCTTTTTATTTTTAAACTCCAAACGGAATAAGCCCAGAATTCCACCTACAAAAACAATGTCAGAAGCCACTTTGCGGCTGTAAAAACAAGCTCTGTTTATGTCTCCAACAGGAGTTATTCGTCCATCGAGACTTACAAAATAAGTTCCCGTTGACGTGCTAACAAACAATGTATTAGAATCAAACCATTCGATATGAAAAATAATCCTGGTTTCGAAACCAACTTTTTTGTATTCTCCGGTTCGTCGGTTGAGCAAAAAAAGCCCATTGTTATGTGTGCCAATCCACAAATTATTGTTATTATCCAAAAACACAGAACGAATAAAATTGGAGTGTATCGATTTCTCGTTTTCGAAAGGCGGAATGAAATAATGGTTAAAGTTTTTTTGTTTCAGATTCAGAAAATTAGCACCGCTACCAATAGAGCCTATCCAAAGTTGATTATCGGGAGAAGCATATAAGGAATAAACCAAATTTGAATTAATACTTCTGGGGTCGAATATATTGTTTTTAAAAGTTTCGACAGGAATTGTTTTGGAAGAAGTAAGGCCGGCTTTTATCCTAATTAATCCATTATCAATAGTTCCAAACCACACATTACCAGCAGTATCCACAGCCATTGCCGAAATCCGATTGGAAGGAAGTGCGCTGTTGGTTTTTGTGAAACGTGTAAGTTCAGCTCTTTCAATATTAAATCGGTATAGACCACTTTCAGGAATATTGATATTGCTAAACCAGATATTACTGCTTTTGTCTTCTATTATATGTGAGGCGCCTAAGTTCGAAAACTCCTTGCAAAGTGAAATCGGAGTAATTTTCTTTTTTGATTTGTCGAAATGAAAGGAAAGTATTGAATTAGGCAATGTACAGCAATAAATACCATTCGAAAGTCTGATTGTACGTGAAACATATTCAAGGTTCGAACTAGTGCTTGCTAATTTGTTGATTTTTATAGTTTTTTTTTCAATTGTTGTAAAATCATCTGAGTTTATATCGGCTAAATACAAACCTTGATTTGTCGATATCCAAAGGAGGTCATTATCTACAAACAAATGAAAAATCTTAACAAAATTAGTGGTATTTACGGGGAGTTTAATTTTATAAAGCTGTTGATTATCAGTATTCAGAACATTTAAACCATCGTCGGTGCCAATCCAAATTCTGGCTTTTAGGTCTTCGGCCAGCGAGTGTATCGTATTGTTCGACAGACTAATATTTTCGTCCAACCCAACATTGTATTTTGTAATTTTATAACCATCGTATCTGTTTAGTCCATCAATAGTGCCAATCCAGATAAAACCATGTTTATCTTTCAGAAATGAATATATTTCGCTTTGGCTCAATCCTTCGTTGGAGGTAATTTTGCTAAATCGAAGTAATTGAGAGTGAGTAAGTAAGCATTGCAATATAAGGGCAGCGATGACTATGATTTTTTTCATTCTATCGAGCGTATTAAATTTAAGTTCACAAAAATACAAATACTAATGAATATTTAATCACTCACTTTCAATTAAAACTTGATTAAGACAAAATTTCAGACCAATTTCAACAAATCATCATCCATTGAGAAAAATTAATAAGCTACTTTTGTGCTACAATATATCATTTTAAAGATGTAAGAAACATATATCAAACTAAATATAAAATGTTACAACAAAAATTCCATTATTTTTTTCTTTTTGGCCTGCTTTTCATCTTACAATTTACACAAGCAGATAACAACTATATTACAACAATAACTAATATTTCCCATCCCCGCATTTTACTCTTAAAAGGTGAGGAAAAATCTATTCAACAAGCAATTGCATTAAATCCTACGTTGGTAAAAATGCATCAGGCAATTGTTAGTGCATCCGACGATATGCTTGATAAACCCGTATTGGAGCGTAAGCTTGAGGGTTTCCGTTTACTCGATGTTAGCCGTGAAGCATTGCGCCGAATTTTTTATTTGTCATATTCATACCGTGTTTCGGGAGATGTAAAATATGCGCAGCGGGCCGAAAAGGATCTTTTAGCAGTTTCTGCGTTCAGTGATTGGCAACCTCCACATTTTTTGGGAGTAGCCGAAATGGCATTGGGAGTCGCAATTGGGTACGACTGGTTGTACAATTATTTATCGCCTGAATCAAGAACCATCATCGAAAACGCCTTGTTGACCAAAGCAATAGAGCCATCATTAGACCCTAAGTATGCCGACCGATTCAACAATCCAACCAATTGGAGTCAGGTTTGCAATGCCGGAATTGTGTATGCAGCGTTGGCATTAGCCGATAAATACCCGGAAATATCGGAAAAAGTATTGGCACGTTCCATTTCATTAATTACAGTGCCGATGAAAAGTTACGACCCCGATGGGGCGTTTGCCGAAGGCTATATGTATTGGCAATACGGCACTGTCTTCAATATTTTCATGCTCGATGCCTTGCAGAAATTGGGTATTGACGATTTGAAATTAAAGGATTTTAAAGGGTTCTCGAAAACACCTTATTACCTGCAACATATGGTAGGTACATCGGGGCAGAGTTTCAATTATATGGATTGTATCCCAAATTCTATTTTGAATGCTTCACAATTTTGGTTTGCTTCGCAACTAAACGACCCTTCCTTACTTTGGATAGAAAATACATACCTGGAAAAAGATAAATTCGTAACACTTACCGATGGAAATGGACTTCCTTTATCTTCCGAAATGCTGAAAGAAAACAAGTATTCTCAATTCACCAAAGACAGGACACTTCCTGCACTTATGATTTGGGGAAGCGGCATTGATTTAGCAAAAATTACTCCTCCCACAACCACTTGTTTTACAGGAAATGGAGAAACGCCGGTTTGCCTCATGCGCACTTCGTGGAACGATAAAAATGGAATTTATTTGGGATTCAAAGCAGGTTCGGCGGGAACAAATCATGGTCACATGGATATTGGCTCGTTTGTGATTGATGCCGATGGTGAGCGTTGGGCTTCGGATTTTGGCATGCAAAATTACAACTCGCTGGAGTCGAAAGGCATAAATCTTTGGAGTTTGGCTCAAAATTCTACGCGTTGGAAGGTATTCAGGTACAATAATTTAGCTCATAATACACTAGCTGTTAATGGTCAGTATCAAAATGTGAAAGGAAAAGCAGGTATTGACAAATATGGTTTTGCAACAAATCTCAAGTTCGCACTATCTGATTTGTCGAAAGTGTACGAAAACCAATTAAAAAGCGTAAAACGGGGTGTGGCCATTTTAAATGAGCAATTTGTGGTTATTCAGGATGAAATAGAATCATCGGCAAAAACCGATACGATACGTTGGACAACTATGACAGAAGCTCAGGTGAAAATAAAAAGTAAGAACGCATTTTTATTAACGTTAAACGGGAAATCGATGCTTGTTAAGTTCGAAACCAAGGCGAATATTCAACTCAAAACATGGACTACAAAATCGCCCAACGACTACGATGCGTCTAATGAAGGGAAAAC
>CAIWIS010000457.1 GCA_903912795.1 uncultured Bacteroidales bacterium | reverse complement strand
GCATGGGAGGCGTTG
Source organism: uncultured Bacteroidales bacterium (assembly GCA_903912795.1). Classification (GTDB taxonomy): domain Bacteria; phylum Bacteroidota; class Bacteroidia; order Bacteroidales; family Paludibacteraceae; genus Paludibacter. The sequence goes on along the minus strand of CAIWIS010000457.1, from coordinate 2,038 downwards.
TATTCACAGTGGGATAAACCAATTCCAGCAACATTGTTTTTTCAAGCATACGGAATGCTTCACCCATCTCCCGCGCTTGATACGAAGACCCTGCAAACGACCCCAAAGTAATACGCTGAGCCGCAAAATCCCAACCGTATTGTAAAATATAGCGAACAATGGATGTGGTTGTGTGTTTTTTAGAATACTTTTCCACATCGTCTTTATATCCAATAAGCAAGGTTTCGTACAAGGCTCTGAGTGCAACCAAATCTTTGTGCTGAGCATAATGACTAACCACTTCGGGCATGCCGCCAACCAATGTGTAGTTGTTAAATAATTGCATAACCTTTGTGTGAATAGCATCGGGTATCGCACCTGCAACGTGGGCTTTTTGCAATTCGGTTTCGCCCATTGCACTTAAAAACTCATTAAATGAGCAAGGACGAAGCGCCATATATTCAACTCTGCCAACCGGGAATGAAATATGTATGTCAATTAAAGATTCTAACAATGAACCTGCTGCAATGACATAGATCTGTGGAAATTCTTCGTAAAAATAACGTAACTGTGCCACTGCCTTGGGTGATTGTTGAATTTCGTCAATAAACAACAACGTTTTGCCTGAATTTCGGGCTTTATTACATAGTAAGTGAATTGCAGTAAGCAATTCATCAATATTGCTTTTATTTTCAAATACTTGGTATGCATCTTGCCTTTCAAGATTGATATACAAATAGTTGTCGAACTCTTTTCCGAACTCATTAACAAGTGTAGTTTTACCAACCTGGCGTGCACCACGTAGTACCAAAGGTTTTCGGTTGGACTTAGTAGCCCAGGTTCTAAGCTGAATGAGTGCATTTCGTTGAAACATAATGATGTATTTTTCTGAATAAAAGTGCAAATATACAGCATTTGTTTCAAAGTAGGGGTATAAAATCATATATTTTGTTCCAAAGTAGGGGTGCAAGATCATATATTTTGTTCCAAAGTAGGGGTTAAGCACTACAAACGAACACTAAAAAGCCGAGCGCTCCATAATATTCCACATACTATTTTGCCTTAATGCAAAAAAAAATGTCCGAAAATCTTACATTTTCAAACATTCTTTCTTAACCCTAAAAAAACTAATTGTTAAACTAAACCTGTATTCTGTTTAAACGGATTTTGAATACTGTTTAATGTTTCACTTGGGCCAATCGGAGGAGATGATTCCAATGCCAACGAAATTTCGTTATCGAGAGGTATCCAATCGATGCGAGGTGCTTTGTATTTTTTTTGATCCTGATCCCCCACGGGGGGAGTTAAGGGCGTATCTTGTTTATCTATCGTATTTTGCATGGTATTGATTTTATTTGATAATTACTCTCGTTGATTGATTATTTACTTTCACTACGAAAACACCAGTTTGCAGTTTGCAGTTTATAGTTTGCAGTTCTGAATTCAGGACTCCGTTTTCAAGCATCATTCCTACCGCATTGTAAATAACATAGTTACTTTTTTCAGGAGCAATAATCGTAATTTGATTATTAGCATTTACAAATACTTGAGAGTTCAGTTTAGTTGCATTGTCAACAATTGTTGCAACGCCTGGAGCACGGAATAGCAAGCTAAAACGGTTGGTATTGTTACTTGTTGCATCCGAAGTGAATGAATAACTGCTTCCATCGCTCAAGTCGGTTAAAACCGGTTGATTGATATCCAAATAGTCTTTCAAAATTACTTTTGTGTCACCCTCAAAATTACTTATTTGAGCTGCTTTGATACTGAATGTGCCTGCTGTGCCTGTAGTAAATCCTAGTGGCATTTCGGTATCGTAAGATATGCTGCCTAAACCATTAATAGCAAGTTGTTTTCCTTCAACAAGGGTGAAAATTTCAGGAATATTTTTATTTCCATTGGTCATTTTGCCCGAATCGAAGGTATCCAAACCACTTTTAGCCTGTGCTGTAAACATTACGATGGCTTCGTCATTATTAGTACCATTTGATACCTTTAATCCTAAAAGACTGTATGTCGCTTGTTTCGCAGCAGGTGCTTTTAATGAAGTAGTTGGTGT
>CAIWIS010000456.1 GCA_903912795.1 uncultured Bacteroidales bacterium | reverse complement strand
ATTGCACAAAGATAATAATTATATTTATGTAATTAGTACAATTACAAATAGAATATATTTATTAATTTATAGATAAAAACAATGTGATTGTAAAAAGTGATTTATTTTACTGATGAGGCGATGCGAAATCCAATATGCAAGTCGGAACGTTCAGGGAAAAAATAATCGCGATATCCACTACGACAAATGCGTGCTAAGAAATTCCAACCACCACCTCTGTACACTTTATATTTTCCATTTGCAGCACCTTGAGGGTCTGTTTCTTCAATTGGAGGGTATTGACCATACCAGTCGTTGCACCATTCGTATACGTTGCCATGCATATCATAAAGACCCCATGTGTTAGGGTCATAGCTGCCTACAGGCATTGTTTTACGGAGGTATTTTCCTTTAGGGTTTCCTTTGTAAGGAAAATTTCCATTGTAATTGGCTTGTGTCGTTTTTATGTTCTCGCCTGTATTAAACGGAGTAGTAGTGCCTGCACGACAAGCGTATTCCCATTCGGCTTCGGTTGGTAGGCGAGCACCTATCCATTCAGCATAAGCTTTTGCATCGGCCCAAGTTACATTCACAACTGGACGCTTTCCTCGTCCCCAGCCTTCGTCCGAAGGTTTTTTACGTTTGGTGTCACGACAAAAGGCATCAAATTCATCAAATGTTACTTCGTATTTACTTAAATTAAATGCACTGATCGATACTTTATGTAGTCGTTCATCGCTTCCGCGTTCTGCTTCAGTAGTAGGAGTACCCATCATAAATGTTCCAGCAGGTATTGAAACCCATTCAACTACGGGTTTTTTTTGAGCATTAACTCCAATAGTAACACATAAGATTATGAATGAAATAAATAATTTTCTCATATACATTTTTATTTTTTATTAGTGATTATATTACAAACAATTCAAATTGCACTTTTGTTTTTAAAAATAATGCAAAATTTCACTATTTATGCAATAATTATAGTACAAATTCCACTTCTTTAAAATAAAAACTTTGTATTACGTTATTTTTTGTTTTAAGTATTAGTTGCCCATCATCTTCTATCTTATAAATACTAGCCTCAAAAACCTCAGATTGTGGAGTTTTAAAACGATAAATTCCATTACCTCGGAAAAGATATTTTAAATAGTTTTGTTTAATAGGAATGTAATTAGATGTTTGATAAAATTCTTTTATTTGGTAAATGAGCTTTGATAAAATAGTTTTTACCGATACATTTTTACCTATTATTTGTGCTAACGAAATAGGATTGGGTGCATCGCTTTTAAAAACTTTTTGATTGATATTCAAGCCAATTCCAATTATGCTATAATCAATTTGCGAAGCTCGTAAACTGTTTTCTATTAAAATGCCACAAATTTTTTTGTTGCCAAAATAAATATCGTTTGGCCATTTAATTTCGAAACCAGTACAGTACTCATTCAATGTGTTTACAATTGCTATTGATATGATTTGCGAAATAATAAATTGCTCCTGAATGGCAATGTGATGTGGATAGAGTAACATGCTGCAAAGCAAGTTTTTACCGCGTTCCGCCTCCCAGCTATTCCCAATCTGCCCTTTGCCAGCTGTTTGAAATGCAGTACGAACGGCAAAAAACTCTGGCAATGTTTCAGTCTTTAATTTCTCCTTTAAAAAAATATTGGTGGACTGAGTAGTTGGAATATATTGGTAATTTTTCAACATTAAAAACTTTACAAACCTTACATACTTTATAAACTAACTTCTCACTTGTCCTTCGCCTTTCACTATCCATTTGTACGAACACAATTCGGCTAGAGCCATTGGTCCTCGAGCATGTAGTTTTTGGGTACTTATACCAATCTCGGCTCCAAGTCCAAACTGAGCTCCATCGGTGAAGGCGGTCGATACATTAGTATAGACACAAGCTGCATCAATCATTTTGTCGAAATACGAAATATTTGCTTCGTTTTCACTTACAATGCATTCGCTGTGTTTGGAACTGTATACTGAAATATGCTCCACTGCTTCGGTAAGCGAGGCTACTGTTTTTACGGACATTTTATAATCCAGAAACTCTGTACCGTAACTTTCGGGTGTGGCTTTTTGTAATAATTCAGCAGGATATTTTCCGTTCAGGAAAGTAAACGCTTTAAAATCAGCATAAATTATCACATTTTTAGTAGCTAATTTTTCGCAAAGTGCAGGTAAGTCGGTCAAGCGATTTTCGTTTATTACCAAGCAATCCAATGCATTACAAACACTCACACGGCGGGTTTTGGAGTTGAAAACAATTTCGCGCCCTTTTGCCAAATCTCCAAATTCGTCGAAATAAGTATGGCAAATACCTGCTCCAGTTTCGATTACCGGAATGCGTGAGTTGTCGCGCACAAATTCAATCAAACCTTTACCGCCACGTGGAATAATAACATCCACTACGCCAACGGCATTCATCAGTTCTGCAGTGGCCTCGCGACCGGCAGGAAGCAGGGTAACGATATTTTTATCTAAACCAAAACTTTCGAGCACCGACTGTATGACATTTACAATGGCCTTGTTAGAGTTATGAGCATCCGTTCCGCCTTTAAGTACACAGGCATTACCCGATTTGAGGCAAAGCGAAAAAACATCGAAACTCACATTGGGACGTGCTTCGTAAATAATGCCCACCACACCAAAAGGCACGGCAATACGTGAAATACGCATTCCATTTGGGCGCACCGTTTCGTCTATTAATCTGCCCAATGGCGATGGGAGTGAGGCTACATTCCGAATATCAGCAGCAATGCCTTCAATACGTTCTTTACTGAGCAAAAGCCGGTCGTACATTGGATTCGACTTCTCCATTACGGCTAAATCTTTGGCATTTTCAACTAATATTTCATCAGTTTGCGCCACAGCTTTATCGGCAAGCGCAAGTAAAACCTTATTAATGGTATCGTCGGATATCAGGTTCAGCGAACGCGAAGCGGATACGACGGTTTGTTTCCAATTATTATTATGTGTCATAAAATTTCAGTTATGAATTTAGTTCTTTTTTAAGCTCTTCAAGCAACTGATTTTCAGTTGGTAAATAGAGCTGATATTGGCTTTTAGAAGGTAATTTTTAATTCAATTGCGAACGCGTTGCGTTCGCAATTACCTGAAACAGAATATTACAAGTTTTCATTTGAGAATAAATTGTCCTCTTTTTCAAAATGTTCATTAATTTTGAAATCCGGCTTTCCTCCATTTTCTTTTGACTTTCCATCTTTTCGCACGATAAATCCTTTGGCTTCTAATTGATTAAAAACGCCACGAATTTTTCGTTTAAAGTTATCGTATTCTGTAATATCACGTATTTGTTTATTTATTTTAAGATAGATAAATGCACCTATACTATTTGCACTCACCAGCTCCGATTCCGACGAATAGGCATTGTGCCAAAAAATAGCATTTAAAACTTCTTTATAATCCGATTTTAGTGTATTCCATGTATTTCCAAATAGTGAGTCTAATTCTGGTGAAAAATCACTTTTGGTTAAAGTTCTGTCTATTTGATAAATAGGATATATTTCAGAACTTAGAGGATTCTTAAAAATCAATCCTTTTTCTTCGAGTGTCGCAATCACTTCTTTGTGATTATTGTCCATAGTAAGTAGGATTGTATAATTCTCAACTCTGTTTAGCATCTCTGATTTTCTGAAGAAACTGAGTATTATTTTTTCATCCTCAGTTAATGTTCTCCCCATTTTTTCATAAATGTATTTTGTAAAGCTGTTAATCCAAAATTCCATAGCATCATCATACACTTTTCCCTTTGGAATATAAAGCCTAATTTCACCATCTGTTAAAGCATAATAGGGTACATCAATCTGATTATCCAAACAAGCATCAATGAGCGAAGTAAGTCCTCTACCTTTTCCTTCCCAATAATCAAAACTTTTAAGCAAATGTGTTAATTTAGGATTACGTGCAACTTGTATCGGAATAATTCTTCTTAATTTTCCAAATTCAGTATCAATATTAACACGTTGGCGTCGTTCAAAAGTACCTGGATTTCGAATCATTAAACTTTCGTTTGGTCGGATCTCGATAATTACAAAGCGGTCTGATTTATAATCGCGATGTGCAAATGCATTATTTATACATTCTCTGATAAGCTCTTCGGGATATTCGGGAACAGCAGTACCACCTTTTGCATAACTCACTCCTACCTGAATATTGCGCCAAACAAAATTAAAACTATTTTCTATCAGATTCTCAATGTTATCATTGTAAATTTCTTTGCTTTGAGCAACTTTTGCAACGTTAGGTAAAACTACATAACAATCAGATTCACACTGCCCTTGAATGAAATGTTCCACTTCGTTTCCACATACCAACATCCCTAACAAAGTAGGCTTGTTATCCCTAATAAAGTTTTCGCGAGTTAAAAAAGACAATGCAACATCTAATGTTGCTTTAAGCGTTTCTCCTTTTTTCTTACCCTTATTAAATCGAAAAATATATTGGTTTAATTTTTCAATATCAATTAAATCAATGCTCGCATCTTTTACAAGACTTAATTCCTGATTCCGAACAATTTCCTTTTTAAGTTCCTCATATTCTTCAATATCTGCAACGGTAAGTTCATGGTCACCGGTAAGTTTTCGGCGATATGCTTTGCCTTCGTAATATACATATTTTTCATCATCAGGCAATTCCTCAATATAAACAACTGCAACCTTTCCACCCAAAAAATCCCGTATTTCAAATTTATAAATATGCGAAGACAAGTCGAGTGGTATACCTTCTTTATTGGTAAATTTCTTAGGCAAGTCTTGTTTTAAATGACTTTCGTTACTTTCGGTATTTGAATAACCTGTATATTTATAATGTTTTGGTTTTGAGTTATTATTGTCTTTAATTCCAATCACTATAATTCCACCATTTGTATTTAAAAACGAACAAACACTTTTATACCAATCTTTACCCCAACCAGATGACAAATCTTTTAGCTCAAAACGTTCCGTTTCTACCTCTTTATATTCATTATTGCTTATACAATTGGCAATAATTCCTAAATTTTTTTCTACAATATCCATAAATAAAAATTTTAAGCTTCAAAGATACAATAATTCTTTATATAACAGCAGATTAACCTTTAACGAGAATTTTATTCCAAATACATATAATCGCAATGTACCAATGGCTTTTGGTTCTTTTTGCCGAGTAGTTCGCGGGATTTTGTGCTGTCGTATTGCGCTTTTCCAATACCGAGCGAATGTCCGGCGTGGTCGATGATTTTGACAATATCGTCCTTTTCGAAATCGCCTACAATTTTTGTTGCACCAATAGGCAACAGACTCACTGCTTT
>CAIWIS010000455.1 GCA_903912795.1 uncultured Bacteroidales bacterium | reverse complement strand
ATACTGTCGGTTGCAATCTTGGATTGTCCGTAAACGTGGCCTACACAAGCCATTATCAGAACTATAATTGATTTTTTCATTCTTCGAATCATTGTTTTAAATAATTGTTTAACACTAGTTTACCAACCCGGATTTTGTTTCAGATAACCCAAATTAACTTCACCCTGATTAAATGGATAGAGATACATAAAATCTTTCCATACGCGATCTTCAACCTTTTCTTTTTTATAAACCACTGTAGCTTTATTTGGCGTGGTCTGACCATCCATTTGATACAAACGCAAAGTCCAAATTCCACCTTTCATCACGCCTTCGTTATCAGCAATTTTCCAACGGCGAACATCGAAAAAGCGGTGATCTTCGCAAAATAGTTCTACAGTACGCTCGCGTTGAATTACTTTTCGGAAATTTTCGCGTGAGTTGCAACCGGGGCTTGAACTGTTGAGTAATGGAATGCCTGCACGGCTCCTGATTACATTAATTGCATCCAATACTTCCTGATTGGGAGTCGACATGGTTTCGTTCAGTGCTTCGGCATAATTCAGGTAAAATTCGGCCAACCGAAAAATAGTCCAGAAAAAGGGCGACTCTGTATGATTCATATTGACAATGTACTTTTTAAGATGACCCACACCTGTGTAGCAAGCGTACATCGACGCGTCCATCCATTTACCGCCGGGAACAATTTCTTTTGTGCCATCTTTGCTCCACCAACCTTCGATAACCTTGTTGGTTTCGAGTCCGGCAGCAATTTGGTCAGGGCTTGAATATTGTACCGAAAGCTGAAAGCGTGGCTCCATTTCTTTACATTTGGCTACAAACTCACCGTAATTTCCGTACGTACCGATTGGATCAGTAGTTTCGTTCCAGATCTGTTCTTCGCCGTTAGCAGTAAGGTAAAATTTTGTCATATTGAAAGTTACCCCATGCGATCGTTTCCACGAGCCATAAATAGAGTTTGTGTAGTAACGCACCTGATTACCAAAACCATCCATCCATGTTGCAAAACGGAGGTGAGAGCGGTCGTTCATAATAATTTCGTTGCTATTCAGGGCGGTAGAATTATTGTAATCGTCGAATGGTTTGCCCGTGTTTATAATGGCACACCAGCCCGATTCGTTGACGGCCCAGTCGATAACGGCTTTCGAAGCAGCTGCAGCAACTACCCAGCGATTCGGGTCGTAACTTTCGTAACAAACGTATTTTTTCAAATCCGATTCTACAGCTTTTGTATAATCACCATCGTTAATGCCATCTTCGAAATAAGCTTTTCCATCGGTAGGATTGAAAAGTGGACTTGCAGCATAAAGCAAAGTGCGTGCTTTCAGAGCCAGTGCAGCACCTTTAGTTACACGACCGCGATACACCTTATCGTAACTGTTTGGTAAATATTTGATTGCTTCATCGCATTCGTCCACAACAAATTTTACAGTTTCGGCAAAAGTGCTACGCGGTATTTTCTGATCCACACCATCTTTGTCCAAGGTTTGTGTAACAATAGGAATCCCACCGTAGCGTTGCATCATATCAAAATGCTGCAATGCTCTGAAAAATCGTGCTTCGGAACGCATTTGGTTACGATACAAATCGGTGATATTAGGAACTCTATCCACATTTTCCATGAAGATATTGGCATTACGAATACCCAGATAAGCAGTTCCCATACTAAACTCACGTTGGTTGCTGGCACTCCAACTGCCTTTGTTGAAATCTTCGGCACCTTCGCCTCCATACATATCACCTTCGTCGGTTGCACCCATAAGCAATCCATTTTTCACGCCACCATCTTTCCAGCCCGGAAAACCATTAATGGATGAAGTTTCGTAAACAGTCCACAAAAACTGTTCGGCACGCAATTGATTACTAAAAACAGTATCAATAGTTACATCGCTTGTGATTGGGATTTCGAAAAAATCGTTACACGAGCTAGTGGATAATGCAGCAATTATTGAAACGAATAATATTCTGATTGTTTTCATCTTAATCAAACTAATTTAAAATTGAACACTTAAGCCACCATTAAACACGCGCATTTGCGGATAAAAAGTTCCGCTTCCTGAAGGTGCTTCGGGGTCGAAATAACGCATGTTGGTGAACGTAAACAGGTTGTTTGCATTTACAAACAGGCGTAAGGAATTGAAACCGATAATTCCAAGATTTACTTTTTTGAATCGGTATGCCAGTTCAATATTCTTCACACGAATGTAAGAGGCATCCTGTAGCCAAAAGGTAGACATTCGGTAATTATGACCTGTGCCCGATGCGCTTGTGGTTAAGCGAGGATACGAAATCACGTCACCATTGTTATAACGTTCTTCAGTCCAACGCTCAGTATGCCAGGTAAATGCGGTGCGGAATCCCGAATAAAACGGATACGCTGCAGAGCCGTCAAAATAGGTCGACACATTGGAAACACCCTGAAATAATACAGAAAACTCGAGACCTTTGTAAGACGCATTTAAATTGATACCATACGTTATATCCGGAAATGGAGTATGGCCGATGTTGGTGTAGTCGTTTTCATCAATTTTACCATCAGGCCCACCTGTTACAGGGTCACCAGCAACATCTTTGTACTTCATATCGCCTGGCTTTAAACTGGTACCTTCCCAAGCTGATTTCGGACGTGTAGGGTCATTAATTTCGTCCATAGTGTTATAAAAACCTTCGAAAATCAAGCCTTTATATTGTCCAACCGAATTTCCTGTTTGATATAAATTAGGAAATGGTTTCGGAGCTTCACTTTTATATTCAATTTTATTTTT
>CAIWIS010000454.1 GCA_903912795.1 uncultured Bacteroidales bacterium | reverse complement strand
TGGTAGTGGCTCTTGGGTTACAACCTGTACTTTTAATAATTGCACTCTTACAGGCAATTCTTCGCAAGGCAATATTACAACTTCAAAGGGTGGAGGAATTGATCGCGATAAAGGTAATGTAATTTTAAACTATTGTATTGTAGCTGGCAATAACAGCAATAGTACAGTTGTTGCAGCGAATGCTAATAAAGATTTGAATGTGGCAGCAGCTAACCTAGGTTCAAGTACCGGTTGCAACCTGTTTGGTGGAACAGCTAGTTTTAGTTTAACAGGTTCAACAGAGACAACAGGTAATGTGCCCAATGTTTCTGATATTTCAACTACACTCAATACAACATTGACCGACAATGGTGGCACAACAGCACTACCCGTAGGTGGATATGTAAAAACACATGCCTTGGTAGGTGTAGGTTCGGCTATTAATCCAACAGCAGCAAGCGTAGGTTTGCAAACTACCGACCAACGTGGTTTTACCCGAGATGCTACGCCGGATATGGGAGCTTATGAAGTAAGTACATCTTCCAATCTCAGTAAGTTGGGAACACTTGATAATACAACGATAACCGTACCACAAGGAGTAGAGTTTGTAGTAGATGCCAACAAAACAGTAAAGGCAATGGTGGTGCAGCCTGGTGCAAAAATAACTTTTAGCTCGGGTACACTTACCGCTACGAATGGCATTACACTCGAAAGCTCCGAAACTGCCACTGCTACCCTTAAGGATAGTTACACCGAACCAACCATTAATGCCACTGTAAAACAATACGTAACAGCAGGTCGTAACTGGTATTTGAGTGCACCTGTATCGGCAGCCGATTTTAGCTGGTTAAACCGTGGTACAAGTGTTCAGGGATGGAGCGAAGCAACCAAATCATGGGTTCTGGTAACGAATGGTACGTTGGTTAAAGGTAAAGGCTATGTTCAGGTTGCTACAACAGTTGTTTCACCCCCATCGGTTACCGGCTCTACCGGAACTGTAAACGTAACAGGAACAACTAATTCTGGGGATGTGGCTATTACCGTTAGTCGTACAGAAGATGGTTTAAGCCGAGGTTTCAATCTGATTGGTAATCCCTATCCATCGTACCTGAAATGGAGTGGAATTAATAGCTTTTTAGCCGAAACCACCAACGATAGTATCAGTACAAGTTTTTGGTATCGCACCAAAAATGCTTCCGATGCGTATGTTTTCACTACATGGAATGGTACTGCTAATGAAGTTGTAGGTGGCTCGACGGTAAATAGTGTACTTAATGAGTATATTCCACCGATGCAGGCATTCTGGATTCGTGTTAACGCTAATACAGCAGTAACAACGCACAATGTAAATCTAACTTTCAAAAACAATATGCGTTTTCATGGTGTGGCTGATAATAATAAGTTCAAAGCACCAAAAAACGAACAACGCCAACTCCTGCGATTACAATTGAAAAATGGCAGTAACTCCGATGAAGCATTGATCTACTTTGATACAGATGCTGCCAACTCGTTCGACAATTACGACTCACCTAAAATGATGAATAATAGTGCTGTAACTCCCGATTTGTACACAAAAGTGGATGCAGAGCGATTGGTTATCAATGGTTTAAATGCAGTTTCCGATAATATGGAATTGCCACTTGGTTTCAGCATGAACGCAGCTGCTAGTTTAAAATTGAAAGCTACTCAGTTGAGCAATTTCCCCGAAGGTATGAAAGTATATTTGCTTGATAAAGATGAAAGTACACAAACCGAGTTGCAGCCCGAAACTGAGTATAGCTTCAGTACAAGCACAGCTACTACCAACAACGAAAGTCGATTTAGCCTTTTGTTCCGTGTACCAAGTGTAAGTACCAGCAATGTAAATACGGAAAACGAAAAAGCCACCGTATTTGTAAATGCCAATAATAAGATTACGATTATAGCACCCGAAAAAGCGAACTACAGTATATTCAATGCAGTAGGTCAACTAATTGAAAATGGACAAACAACTGCTAAACTGCAAACTGTAAACTGTGAACTGCAAACTGGTTTGTACATTGTGAAAGTGGGTAATAATTCAACAAGGGTAATTGTAAAATAAATACATTAACCGCAGAGTGCACAGAGAATACACAGAGAAAATCCTTTGTGTTCTCTGTGAAAAACTCCACAACCACTGTGGTAATTAATGGTAAATAGTAAATTGCTAAAAAGTAAATGAATTTATGAAAACAAAAAAAGCATACACAGCACCCGAAATTGAGTTAATACCACTCGATAACGAAATATCATTGGCTTTAGAGTCAAATCCGCCTGCGGGACCTGACGAGGGAATCAGGATGATTCAGCCAATAAATGGAAGTCCGTTTAAAAATGAAACTCATGCTTAATTGAATAAGTTTCGTATCGGTTTATTAAGGTAAAAAAGATTGTTTTTTCATTCAATATCTAAAAAATACCCATTCCGGCATTTTCCGATCCATTTTCTCATAATAGCCGCTTTAAGACCGGAATGGATATTTATTTTCAAAGAATTATATGTTGCTGATTTTCAACTTTATTAGTTGGACAGGGAGGGTATTGTCATTAAAATATCAAATATGAAAATTCTTATAAAATTATTTTTTGTACTATTCATCAGTTTTGGAGCAAATGCTCAATTATCAAATCCAATTTATACCGATGGTGATAAGGTGGCTTTTGTTGGCAACAGTATTACCCGCAATAGCGAGTTTTATGCCATAATTTCGTTATATCAAGCCACACGTTTTCCACATCAAAGGGTGCGTTTTTACAATTGTGGTGTTTCGGGCGACAATACATTGGATGTGATAAAGCGCTACAATTCAGATGTTATGTATTATTCGCCCAATAAAGTATCAGTTATGTTGGGTATGAATGATGTTGGTCGCTCCAATTATGACCCAGCATTAATGGTAAATGGGTTATTTCCTTCTACTGTGCTGGCAACTCAGCAGTCATCCAAAACTAACTTTTCCAACAATATGGCTCAACTGATTTTGAAATTTAAAGCAAGTGGTTGTCAGGTTGTTATTCAATCGCCGACTATTTACGATGAGTTGGTCAATTTACCATCAGTAACAGCATTAAAATGTAATTCGGCACTCACAGAATTAGCCGTAATGTGTAAGAATTTAGCAACCGATAATTCTTACTCATTTGTAGATTACAACAAGGAATTGAACCGTATAGATGGTTTGGAGAAAGCCGTTTTGCCTACATTCTCATTAACTCCAACCGACCGTGTCCATCCCGAAACATTGGGGCATTTTACAATGGCATATTACTATCTGAAATCTGTGGGTTTGCCTTCATTGGTCTCAAATGTGGAGTTGAATATTGGCACTTCAGTTCCTGACAAATCAGAAAATGCGACTGTTTCAGGAATAAATCTGACTTCGAGTGGTGGTACTTTTACAGTTCATGCTTACGCGCTGCCAATGCCTGCAATCACAGGCTCTGAAAAGGCACTTACATGGTCATACTTCGATTATTATAACGACCTGAATCGCGAAATGCTGAAAGTAGTGGGATTGAATCAGTCGCAAACCTACGGACTAATAATTGAAGGAATTTTTGTAGATAATTTTACCGGTGCTCAGTTTGAAGCCGGTATCAATTTAGCTAAGTACAGTACACCGCAAAGTATGCAAGCTGAAAAAATAAGGCAACTTATTTACAAGAAACGAGCAGTGGAACACAAAATCCGCCAGTTTAGACTTATGGAAAAGGTATTGACACAATCGGAGATGGAAACCATGACTGTAGAGCAAATAATGAGTGCAGTGGCATCACGCTCTACTGCTTCTACTACAGATAAATCAAATTATGCAGCCGACAGATTAAACGAAACGGATTATCGTATTCAAATATCAACTATTGAAGAAGAAATAGTAGCCTTGCAATCAATGAAAGCATTAATATACAGTATTGGTACACCCGTAACTGTAACGGATTACAATAAGTCTGATTTAAACCAGTTGGTTGATTTCCTTATGCAACCCAGTACGGAAGCAGGAAAAACCAATGCAGATGTACTCGGTATTACAAATTTGCAAGACCCAACTACCTGGCCATATTCAGGTACAAGCAATAACTCAAGTACTGCCTGGGTTTGGAATACAACATCGCCGAAAACATTGGCACGCATTTATTTAAATAATATACCAAATGCAAGTGCAAAAGCTAAATTAGCAGGAAACTTATCTATTTCTCCATCATCAGGAAATCTTGCAGGTATTAATTTGACGGGTTGTAGTAGTATAAAATCATTTGTGCTTAACGGAACTTCATCCGGTCCTTATACTGCGATATTTGATGGTTGTAATTCATTAACCAAGATCGATTTTGGAAGTAAAACTTCTAATTTTAGCTATCTAACTGTAAAAGATTGTCCGGCATTAAAGGAACTTGTATTAAATTCCAATGCTTTTACAGCTTCCAATAGTACCGTAAATGTAACAATTATAAATAATCCAATACTTTCTATTTTTACCAAACTTAATGTGTCAATCAATAGTACTCAAACTAATAAAACATTATTCCCCGATTGTTTTGTGCGTATTACAAACAATGCCTTGTTGCTTTCGAAATTACCCAATATTGTGCAAATGAAAACAAAATATTCAACAGCCGACACAATTGCTTTCAATACCGATAAACAATTTTTAATGGATACATGGTATAATGCATCCATTAATAAACATGAAGTGTGCGAGAACGACGTTATTGATTTGAGTAAAGAAGTCTCAATTAAATTAAATTCAAGTTCTGTAGGTTCTGCAAGTAGTTTTCAGTGGTACAAAAGTTCCGATAACTCGCTTGTCTTTCCTGAAATAGTTTCAGAAGGTAAATTTAAATTGGCAGGTAATGCATTCGTGTTGGGACAATCATACCATGTAAAAATCACAAACCCAACCTACTCTATTTATGGTATTACTGAATTACAGTCACTGCCGTTTGTTCTGAAAAATATAACAGCTTTAGACTTCAAAATAGCCAATGAATTTAAAATTTTTCCAAATCCGTTTAAGGATAAGTTTTATATTCAATCAGATTTAAAAATCAATCGGGTTGAAATTTACAATTTTTCCGGTCAAAAAGTATT
>CAIWIS010000453.1 GCA_903912795.1 uncultured Bacteroidales bacterium | reverse complement strand
TTCTAAGGTTTTTCCAAGTCCAGCAATTTCAAGAACCATATTTCCGGGTTCACGCTCCGGAGTGAAGATAATGCCAGGATATTTACGTGTAGATGGTTGAATTTCGTCCACATTCAGCTTCTCTAGCATTTTTTTACGACTAGTAGCTTGTTTCGATTTAGCCACATTGGCACTAAAACGGCGAATAAACTCTTCCAATTCTTTTTTCTTCTCTTCTGCTTTTTTGTTTTGGTTTTGTTGCTGACGTAGAGCTAGTTGACTTGATTCGTACCAGAACGAATAGTTGCCAGGGAAAAGCTGTACTTTGCCAAAGTCAATATCCACGGTGTGTGTACTTACAGCATCCAAAAAGTGACGGTCGTGCGAAACTACCAATACCGTGTTCTCGTAATTGGCTAAGTAGTTTTCGAGCCACATTACAGTGTCCACATCAAGGTCATTTGTTGGCTCATCGAGCAATAAATTGTCGGGTTTTCCGAATAATGCACGAGCCAATAAAACGCGTACTTTTTCCATACCACTTAATTCGCTCATAAGTTGATAATGGAGGTCTTCTTTAATACCAAGGCCACTAAGTAACGAAGCTGCATCGCTTTCGGCATTCCATCCATTCATTTCCGAAAACTTGTCTTCGAGTTCCGAAGCTCGAATACCATCAGCATCCGAAAAATCTTCTTTCAAGTATATGGCATCTTTTTCCTCTTTTACTTTCCAAAGTACATCATGTCCCATCAATACAGTATCGAGTACAGTAAATTCATCAAATTCAAAGTGGTCCTGTTTGAGAACTGAAAGTCGCTCTCCTGGACCAAATTGTATAGTTCCACGTGTAGGGTCAAGATCGCCACTTAGCATGCGAATTAAAGTGGATTTGCCTGCTCCATTGGCTCCAATAACGCCATAGCAGTTACCTGAGGTAAATTTCAGATTCACATCCGAAAATAATACTCTTTTGCCAAATTGTATGGCTAAATTTGAAACTGTAATCATAATGAGTTTGTAAAGTTTATAAAGCGTGTAAGGTTTTTAAAGTTTTTATGTCGTTTTAAAAATAAAAAATAGAACAAATCTGTTTTATAAGATTGGCTCTATTTTTTCTATATTATTAATTATAAGGTATTTACTATTCAATAATTCCTAGTTCGCGAGCGGCTTTGGAAATTTTAAATATCGATTCGTCGACTTGATCAAAGGTATGTGTTGCCATTAATGAATACCGAATTAACGAGTCTTCAGAAGGTACAGCCGGCGACACTACTGGGTTTACAAATACACCATCGTCCATCAACATGCGTGTTAACTGAAAAGTTTTGGTATTGTCACGCACAAATAACGGGATAATTGGCGATTGCGTAGGACCTATTTCGAAACCTGCTTTCAAGAATCCTTCTTTAGCGCGGTTTGTATTAGCCCAAAGCGCTTCTTGTCGCCAAGGTTCGGCTGCCATTACATCCAGTGCTGCAAGTACACAACCTGTTGATGCAGGTGTGATTGATGCACTGAAAATCAATGTACGTGAATTGTGTTTCAAATAATTGATAACACTTTCGTCGGCAGCAATAAAACCACCAATTGTCCCCAAGGATTTGCTAAAAGTGCCCATTATTAAATCAACATCTTGCGATGCGTTATAGTGCTCACAAATACCAGCTCCTGTTTTTCCAAAAACACCCAACGAATGCGCTTCGTCGACCATTATTGAAGCATTGTATTTTTTTGCTAAAGCTACCATTTCGGGCAATTTAGCCAAGTCGCCTTCCATACTGAAAACGCCATCGGTAACAATTACTTTCACTCTATCAATTTCGCATTTTTGAAGCATTTTCTCAAGCGAATCCATATCGTTGTGGCGATATTTTAATAGTTTCGAAAATGACAAACGTTTGCCTTCAAAAATGGAAGCATGGTCATATTCGTCGAATAAAATATAATCTTCGCGACCAGTAATACACGAAACAACGCCTGAATTTACCGTAAAACCAGTAGCATAAACTAATGCCGATTCTTTATGAACCAATTTGGCTAGTCGCTCTTCTAATTCAATGTGAATGTCCAATGTTCCGTTCAAAAAACGTGATCCAGCACATCCAGTTCCGTATTTTTCGACCGCTTTGATAGCTCCTTCTTTTAATACAGGATGATTTGTAAGTCCAAGGTAACTGTTTGAACCAAACATTAATACGGGTTTTCCAGCAATTGTAACTACTGTATCTTGATCCGATTCAATTGGGCGAAAATACGGATACAAACCCAAGTCTTTGAATTTTTGAGGCGCATCGTATTTTGCTAGTGTTTCAGTGAATAAACTCATAGGTACTATTTTTTTTTAACGGGCACAAAGATACAAATTTTATCCGGATTAATCACTTTTTATTTGTGAATAAGGACTTATTTAGGTAATTTTGCAGTCTCGTAAAATGAAGTAAAACACAGATGCATACTAAAATAGATTATAAAACTTTGCCCGATTTGGTACTTAAAAATCAAGGTGAATGGATACAGTTTTTCAAAAAAAACAGAAAAAAAATTGAAGCATCAGATTTAAAAATTCATGCCATTCATCAACGAATTTCGGATAAAACCAATTGTTTGGAATGTGGTAATTGTTGTCGTTCGTTGGGGCCTCGCATTACCGATAAGGATGTTGAAAGACTTGCAAAGGCATTGAGAATGAAGGCTGTAGATTTTATTGCCAACTATTTAAAAGTTGACGAAGACGAAGATATGGTGTTTAAATCTATGCCTTGTCCGTTTTTAGGTACCGATAACTATTGTGCAGTGTACGAAAATCGCCCTAAAGCATGCCGAGAGTATCCACATACCGATCGCAAAAAGTTTTATCAAATTTATAATTTATCAATTCAAAATGCTTCCACTTGTCCCATTGTATATGAAGTATTGGAAGAAATAAAAAAAATATGATGTTGACAAACTATCATAGTCATAATACGTTTTGCGACGGACGCGAAACCATGGAGGAATTTGTAAAATATGCTATTGCCAAAGGTGTGAAAAAATACGGCTTTTCATCGCATGCACCACTTCCATTTCACACACACTGGACCATGAATGCCGAAGATTATCCAGAATACGAAACTGAATCTCACAGACTTAAGGATAAATATAAAGATCGTATTGAACTTTTTTTAGGTCTCGAAATTGATTATATTCATGGTTTTAGTAATGCAAAGAGTGCTTTTTTTCAAAATATTAAACTTGATTATGCAATAGGATCCATTCATTATCTGGATATGCTTTCAGATGGAAATTATTGGTCGATAGATGGTCCGTTCATTGATTTCGACAAAGGTTTAACTGAATTGTTTGGTGGTGATATTCGGTTAGCAACAGAACGTTTTTATCATATTTCGAACTGTATGTTTGATTCAGGAGGATTTGATATAGTAGGGCATTTCGATAAAATTACCTTACATGGATCACAATATGCCGATTTTGATACCGATACTTTGTGGTATCGTAATTTGGTGGG
>CAIWIS010000452.1 GCA_903912795.1 uncultured Bacteroidales bacterium | reverse complement strand
TCTGGTTAGAATAATAGCTTACCGATAAACCGGCATGTACCACCCGCTTTTAATATTATGTTTGTTTTAAATATGGAAAGCATGAGCTTTCCTTTTAGCACGACGTAGTCTGGAGACTACGCCGAACATTTAGACACTACGCTCAACTGAGACTTCAATTCGATATTAAAAAATCTTTCTTCATTCTATCGTATTCTCCATATTTTTAGATAATTTATTCTACTAATATTTTCTGTTCACTTGTAGCGTTTTTAGAAATTATTCGAACAAAGTAAATTCCCTTGGAAAGATTATTTATTGAGATGTACTCTTCATTCTCAATAATTTTTGTTAATAATACTTTGCCATTCATATCAATGAGAGTGAGTTCTCCAATTTCTGTTAGTCCAGTTATTCTAAATCCGGAAGTAATCGGATTAGGATAAAGTTTTATTGATAATACTTTTTCGTTATTTAATCCTGTTGTCATTTCCACTATATTTCTAAACTCAGACCACCAGCTTGCACTTTGGTAAGCTGATTTTGAACCAGCAGGAACATAAATAATACAACTATTTCTACTTACTCCAGAGAAAACCTCCCAATAATTCAATTCAATTGGTTTAGGTGAATAAGCATAAATTGAAACCAACCCATTACAACCACCAAAAGCAGATGATCCCAGCGAAGTCACATTATTACCTATGTATATCTCAGTTAAACGGTAGCATGACATAAATGCATATTTACCAATTGTTTTAATATTATTCATAAAGTAGACTTTGCCCTTAAGATTAGAACAAGCATAAAATGCATAATCACCAATCTTGCTTACATTTAGTCCGAATTTTACTGTGGTTAACCCGCTACAAAAACCAAAGGCATCATCTTCAATTGAAGTTATCTTGTCACTGATATTTAGTTCTCCAACAATTCCTGCACAACGATAAAATGCATACGTTCCAATAGACTCTATTGACTCCGGTAATTTAAATACTTTCAACGTGGTTTTCCCAATCCAACCGGCTAGCTGATTATACTCATAATATACTCTGCAAAATGAAAATGCAGGAATTTGATTGGCAGGATACGTAAGTGTCTCGGAAAGAAATGTTCCTTCTTTTCCTGTATATTCAATAATATTTACATTTGTCAAATCTACAGACGACAGCAGCGGCATATAATCGCGCATTGTTTTAAAGTCGCGAGCATCTAAAGTCCCTGTTACAACCAAACTTTCTATTGTGTTTAATCTATTTGGAGTTAAAGTTGAATATAATTCTCCGGCATTGACTTGTACAGTTATTGGCATAGCCGACTGAGTTACATAAATCTTTTGCGCTGCAAAACCGCTAACAAAAACAGTTATTACAGCATTGCGAGTATAGTATGTTGGATTTGAGTTGGCTATAATAACGATTGAATCATTATTGAAACCTATTGCCGGAGAAACACTTAGCCATGTGGTATCGCAATTTACACTCCATGTGGTATTTGAAGAAACTTTTACAACACCCCTACTTTGATTTGATGAAAGTTTCACTTCGTTTGTATCTACTTGTAAAGCATAAGGACATTCTACGATATTCTGAAAATCTTTCCATTGATTAGCCAAAACATATAGACTCTTTACCCCATTCGGCACATTCAACACGCAAGTTGTTTTGTTGACGTTTTTAAAAACATCAGTTGATGAAGACAAATTTACAGGCGAAGTAGTCATTGAGTAAACACTAGTCAACTGATTGCAATTTTCAAATGCAGAACTACCTATTGAAGTGACTGATTTTGGAATAATTAAATCAGTAAGGCTACTACATGAGCCAAAAGCATAACTGCCGATACTTACTATTTTATTGCCTAATCTGACTTTTAAAAGTCCCGTACAGGATTGAAATGAATTTGTTCCAATTTTAGTAATAGAGTTTGGAATGGTTATGGTTTTAAGTGATGTGCAATTATAAAAAGCGTAACTATCAACAGATGTCAATGAATTTGGTAGAGTAACCTTGGTAAGTCCTGTGCAATTATAAAAACTTCTGCTTCCTAAAGTTGTAACCGAATTTGGAATCATTATTTCAATCAATTCGGTACAATACTCAAAAGCATTGCTTTGAATATCTTTTACCGAGGTTGGTATATTAATTTCAGTCAGGCTTTGACAATGACCAAAAGCATTGTGTTCAATATTCATTACCGATGCAGGGATAACAATGCTCTTTAGTTTCGTACAGTTTTGGAATGTAGCATAACCAATCGAAGTTAGCGAGTTTGACAAGGTTGCATTGGTGAGATTTGAACAATACCCAAAAACATACCCATTCAAAACTTTTACTGAATTCGGTATTACAACATTTGTCAGACTTGTACAATATTGAAATGCACAATTACCCAAAGAGGTTACGGCGTTTCCAATAACCAAATTAGTCAATGCATTACAATATTGAAATGCACTAGTACCAATGGTGGTAACTGAATTAGATATTGAAGCAGAATTTAAGCTGATACAATTCCCAAATGCGTTCGAGTCAATGGTAATAACGCTATTTGGTATTGTTATAGTTTCCAAACCTGAATATGAAAAAACGCTATTTTCAATTTTTACAAGAGCATTAGGCAGAATAATAGCTTTCAATCCTTTGCATTTGTAAAAAGCATAATTTTCGATTGAAGTTAGCTGATCTGGAATTTTAATACTATGTAAACCACTACAAGATGCAAATGCATAACTACCAATCACTGTTGATGAGGTTGGTAAGATTATTGATTGCAGGATATCATTTTCTTTGTAAACTCCTCGAGGGCAAAATGCATATTGCGGAATTTTATTGGCTGCATATAAATTATTGCTCGTACTTTCTGTGCCTTCTGTGCCTGTATATGCAACAATTGTCAAGTCACTCATATCTAACCCTGATAGAAGTGGCATTTGGTCACGCATTATTTTAAAATCACGAGCATCAATTGTACCGGAAAGTTTAAGATTTATAATGTTGGACATTTCATTTTGAGTAAGTGTAGTAGACAAATTACCTGCAGTTAAATTTACTACTTTTGGTTGTCCTGCCTGATTAATAGTTATGGTTTGTGGTTCGACACCAACTCCTGTTATAGTTGCAACTGCCATTCGGGTCTCAGTAGAAGTATTTGAATCTATAACAAACTCAATGGTATCATTCCCTATTCCATTTGCTTTACTTACTTGTACCCAATTTTGATTAGAGCTAATATTCCAGGACTCGTTTGACTCTATACTGACTGCATTTATGAGACCTCCAGTAGAAGGAATTACAAGAGATGTTTTATTCAACTTAAAACCGTGTATGTTTTCTGTAATATTTGTAAATGCACTCCATTGAACTACTAATCGATAGAGTGATTTAGTTGCAAATGGAACATTCAAAATACAATCAGATACTTTTACATTACTAAATACATTGTCAGCTAATTGTATTTTTTCAGCGCTACTATTAGTAGTAATTGACAATAAACCTGTACAATTACCAAATGCGTAACTTCCTATATATTTTACTTGCGACGGGATATTAACCGAAGTTATATTCGTACAATTGTAAAATGCATATGAGCCAACACTATCAACTGATGTTGGTATTATATAACTACTACTTGTTGGTACTGGGCATTGTATTAAAACATTTTTTGTTTTGTTGAATAACGACCCTTCTAAATCGGAATAGTTTGGATTATCTGGATCAACACTAAAAGTGGCATTACTCGCAACAAATGCCATTTGAGTGATTTTCAATATGTTTTTTGGGATATTGACGACTTGCAATGACTGACAAAATGAAAAAGCTCCGGTACCGATTGATGTAGCCGTGGTTGGGAAAATAATAGATTTTAAGGTTTTATTAAACAACTGAATGTTTGGATTACAAAATGCAAATTGAGGTATCTCATTTACAGTATATAATGTAGACTTTGAACCTGTACCTGCGTTTCCGTTATATGATTGTATGTTTGCATCTTTTATGTTCAAAGTTTCCAATAAAGGCATACTATCCCGCATTATTTTAAAGTCTCTTGCATCAATACTACCTGTAATTGTCAAGTTAGTGATAGTCTTCTTTTCTGAACTATTAATAAATGTATCTAATGTTCCACTTGTTGACAGATTGATGGTTCTTGAAACTTGTGATTGAGCGCTAATAACAAAAATAAGTAAAATAAATAGTTGAATTAGTTTTTTCATATTGTTTTAATTTGATATAAAAGTGTTGACTATTTTCATTTGTCAAAACAGTAATTAATTATCGTCTTTTTTCATACTAGAATACGTGTCTTTTTCAAAAATTGGTGCAAACACATATATATATGCGAATTCTAACTAGCTTTCGCCCTCAGTAATACCAATGCTCTGAAACTGACCGTATGGCTATAGCCTACGGTCTATGAAGCAATGAGG
>CAIWIS010000451.1 GCA_903912795.1 uncultured Bacteroidales bacterium | reverse complement strand
CCGTTTAAGCCGGCATAAGCACTACCTGCATTCCATGCATCGAATTTAGCTATCATTTTACCTTCGGTGGCACCATAGTCGGCACCATTGCCAGCAGGCTGCGCTCCAATATATACTTCTGTCCAGAAGTTTTTCAGATTTGCACTTAAATCGCGAAATGCTCCATCAAATACATAAACAGAGTCTTTACTTAAATGAACTTTCTGATAGATGGCATATTGTACGCCAGCTCCTGCCGCAGGTCCTTCAACTAATAAATAGCCTCCTTGTCCGGCATTTGGAGCATTTTCAGTAGCATTCCAGGTGCCTATAGGATTATTGCCGGTTCCTGTATTTAAGAAATCTTCAGTCCAACTGCTTTTGGCTTCCATATTGCCATTTTTCAACAAACCGCCTCCGGATAATACTGCAAGCGGAGTAACATTTATGAACTCTGTTTCAGTTTTCTCATTATCGCCAATTTCATTTGTTACTTTTAGTTTTACTGAATATTTTCCAACTGTAGAGTATACATGTGTTGGGTTTTTCAATGTGCTTGTAGTTCCATCGCCAAAATCCCATGCCCATGAATTGGCTAATTTTGAATCATCGCTGAATTTAACTGTAAGCGGAGCAAATCCTGAACGCACATCGGCTTTAAATGCTGCAGTTGGTGCAATACGTGATGACGTCAAACTTAAATTATCAAGAACAATTTCTACTGTGTCTTTTTCTGCATCCCATGTAGTTGCCCCCATTTTAATTACAAAATAGTATTCGCCACTGGTTGCCGGATTATACATATTTGAAGTTGCATTCAGTTTAAATGTTCCTTCGTTAGCATTTGGCATATTCCATGTACCAAAATTGGCAATATTTGTTCCCAATGAGTTTCCATAATCCTGTCCTGCTGCAGGCATTTGACCAATAAAAACCTCGCACCAGGAACGTTGAAGTTTGATTATTTTAAATAAAGCGTCAAAACTGTAAACAGAATCTGCCGATAAAGTTACTGGTTGGTAAAATGCAATTTGAGAGTTGCCGCCAGTTGTAGTTCCTTTAACATGAAGCGCACCACCAGTTCCGTTTGGAGGTGTTACTGCTGTGTAATTCCAGTCAGCAACGGGATATTGGTTTTCAGGTGTGTTTAAATAACTCACCTGCCAAGCTCCCTGACTTTCCATATTGCTGTTTAGCAATTTATTACCACCAGCTGCAATTGCTGAGAAAAAACTCAGACAGCCTACGAATAAAAGAAGAAGTTGTTTTTTCAAACGAATAATTTTTAATTTTAATAGATTGAACTTTCAACAAATATGTTTTTTTAAAAGTACTTTTTAATACAGGAATCAAACTGTAATTTTTTAATTATACCCTTTCTAATTGATATATTTGATTTTTTCAATTGAAATAGTTAATTTATCCTCTTTATAATTATTTGAAATATAATTTTCGTATAAATAATGGTTTGTCCCATAGTAATAACTGAGGACAAACCATTATTTATGAATTATAATTTTACGAATTTTTGAGTAGAAAGTTGACCATTGGCCAATTTTATTGTAACCAAATAGTTACCTGCAGAAACTGTACTTAAATCGATCGAGTTTACTAAACCATTCACCATAGAAGTCTTTACTGTTTGTCCTACCAGATTGCGAACAATTACCTGTCTGATCTCAGTTGTTGCACTGATTGTCAAATTATCCAACACTGGATTTGGATACAATGAAATTTTATTTTCAGCTGCAATACTACTAATAGTAGTTGATACATCATTAAAGAAATATATATTATCAAAATAGAAATTTCCATTTAAATTCCAAAAACCAATTTCTTTAATTGCACTAAGAGTTAGTGAAGGAGTTTGTGTAGCATAATCAGCTAACGATATATCTACAGAATTCCATTGTCCGGCTACGAGTCCTGTGATTGTTTTCATACTTTCCACATTAGGGTTACAGCAAGTCATACCAATATCAATTCTGGTAGCAGTGGTTGGGTAGATATCAACATGAAGTTTCGTCATTCCAGTTACATTCAATCTATCTCCATCAGGTAAACCTGTTGTGCCAAAACAACAATTGCTTGTGATGTATTTATAATTATTACCTAAAGTCAATTTGTCTTCCATTGTAGTTGCCCACCAAAGATTAAACGTAAAAGTACGGGCTGGAGTGTAAGTGTCGCTAAATACACTTAATACTTTCGCAGCATCAATTATTGGGGATGGAGCTGTAGGGAAAGGCCCAGTAGTAGTAGCAACAACAACAATGGGGCTAACCATAGTATTTCCTGTTACATCCTTAGCAACCACAGAGAATGAATAGGCCGTTGATGTATTTAGTCCGCTTACAACAAATGATTTTTCTTTATCTGAGTCACCTGAAGTAGTTAATGTTGTAGTGCCATAAGTTACTTCGTATTTTACATTTCCAGAGTTGTCAGTAGCTTTCAACAACAATTCAACACTCGTGTCGGCAATTGCTCCTTTAGTAGCTGTAAATGCTGTTGGAGCTTGGGTGTCGACATTAGAAGATGAGTCGTAGAAATACAAATTATCGAAATAAAAAACGCCACTTATGTCCCAAAATCCAACTTGTCCAACGTTAGCTAAATCGGCCCCTGTAAATTCTGACAATGGAATATCAATAGCATTCCATTGGTTAGGTGTTAGATTAATGATTTTATTTTTGTCACCATTTGAAGTAATACCAAACTTAATAGAAGATATTGTAGTTGGATAAATATCAATGTGAATATGAGTCATAGCTGACATGTTATTCAACCCCAAACCATAACCAAAACAGCAACCTGAATCAATTTTTTTTATCAAATTACCAGGAGAAGCACTAGATTCTTCGCTAATTGCTGTTGCCCACCAACCCTGATAAGCGGCACTCATTGGAGTGTAAACATCACTAAAAATTGATCTAACTCTTAATGCAGGTGTTGTTGGTGCTGGAGCATCAGAAATTGCCAATAAAGTTGTGGCAAACATTGTTTGAAAAAACACCATCGCAACTACTTTGATTGCGAAACTTTTTGTAATTGTTTTCATGATTGTAATTTTAAAATTAAATTGTTTATTAATTATATTTATTTGAGAAAATTTTATTCACCGTTCGGAAAAATTGAAATAGTTGCTGGGACTGAATAATTATCGAATTTATCAACTGTAAATACTGATACCTGATATCCTTTTATTTCTAAGTTTGTTAGTTTGTATGTTTCTACTAATCCACTTATTACAATTGTTGAATCCTGTAGTTTGATTATATTCTTCACTGCAATTTTTCCTTGTGGATTTTTCCACGATAATGTAGCTTCTTTCAGTCCGGAAACAACACTGAGTTCAGTAACCCTGGGAGAATACACTTTTACATTTGTAAGATAATCCTTGTAATTAGCATCCAATCCCTCACAGTTTGTAAAGAAAAAACTTATTATAAAAAAGCCGATAATTTTATATGTTTTCATGTTTTCAAGTAATTATTGCTGATTATCTAAACCATAAAGTGTTATCTCAGAGCCGTATACATTTGTTTCGCTTCCGAAATTTGAAAGCAAACTAACTTTCAGATAACGAAATGGTTGCGAAACATTATCGAGGTTAAATTCATGTCCGTCGATAGCTTCTTTAAATTTTGCTGAAGGTATTACGCCCGAAGCATCGCGCGGATCTCCAATATCATAAGTGCCCAGCGAAGTCCATGTAATTTTATCGTTACTTACCAACACCGAGAAGGAGCGCATGTTTTCTTCCTGATAGTAGTAGTAATTTGCACTTACACCATTTTGACCGGCATTTTCGTACCAGAATGCTCGTTGCCATACCACAAAACGGTTAATTACAACTGTTTTGTTTAAATCCACTACAATATCTAATGGCCATCTGAGCATGCCACCATTGTCATCCCTGTTAATAATAAAATAGCTATTATCAGCTCCCGACTCTTTGGTATCTACCACATCATCCCAAAAACTGGCAAGTGTACCTTCCCATTTATCTCCGTCAACCGACAGATTTTGAAGCACTTTCCATGTTGATTTATCAATTTTTTGTTCTAAAAGAGGTTTATATTTTCCTACTTCAACTTTATCAGTTTTGTTTCCGTTAAAATCTTCGACAGTTATCGAAAAACTATACTCTTCGGGGTCTAATCCCCTTATCATTAATACAGGTGAACTTAGACTTGACGAAAGAATGCGTTCGTAGGTTTTTCCACCTTTGCTGAAATTTACATACACAAATACTGTTTTCTTATCCGGATTTTCCCAACTTACGCGAACTCCTCCCAATTGTTCTTTCAATTCAATACTTTCCTGAACTGTATAAATAAATGATTTGAGTGGAGTAACATCAATTTCGGCAGCTTCCGAGGCATTGTTGCTGCGGTCAATAGCATAAAGTTTAATTTTTTGCACGGTAGCTTCTTTAAAACCATCAATTTCGATGGAATCACCATAATGGCTCGAAACTTTGAAAACTTCTTTGCCCAGTGAGTTGGTGTAAACCGCTTTAATGTATAGCAAGTCGTCGTCGTCGGGAGCAGTAAAAGTGAGAATTGCACCTCCATTAGTAGGTTTGTAACTGATATTTGTTACTTTGCCGGGTGCCGTTGTGTCCAAAACTTCTTCTTTGCAGCTTACAAAAGCAACTGCAACCAAAAGAAATATGTATATATATTTGTTTTTCATTTGTATATGAATTGATATTTTAAAAAAAAGTCTTTTGTCTTTTATCTTTGTTCTTTTATCTATTTTACCACCCCGGGCTTTGTGCTAAATTCGAATTTACAATCATTTCGCTGTACTTAATTGGATGCAGATAATCGCGTGGCGTAATGAAAGAGCGTTGACCTACAGTTTTAACAGTATAGAAAGTGTTTGTTGTAGAGCCATCTACGCTCCAGCCTGTTACAGGCATGTTGAAGTATTTATCAGCTTCTTTCCAGCGACGCACATCAAAATTGCGGTGTCCCTCAAATGCCATCTCAATACGGCGTTCCTGTTTAATAATTTCACGCAATCCTTCGGCAGTTTTATGTTTATTAGGAGTTTTAGCTATAGATGCATTTTCCCATGCTGTCTCTATTGTAGGTACTCCTGAACGAACACGAACTTTATTCAAAGCATCATATACTTTTTGGTCTGGTCCGTAATATTCATTGTACGCTTCGGCATAGTTCAAATACAATTCGGCCAGCCTGATAATAGGCCATGGATAGGTTACTAACTTATTATAAGCACTACCTTCAGAATTTGGGTGGCACACTTTTTTTAATACATAACCCGTAATAACATAGTCGTTTGTATTTCCACGTCGTCCGTGGGCTTCTCCTTTTTTCATTAATAAATTCCATTTTTGACCCCAGGTGCGGTAAATACCTTTGTCGAAACCTATCGAAGCATAAAAGCGAGGTTCACGGCCTAAATGCAGGTTTGGAATCATAATGGTTGATCCAGTTTGTGCATGGTATTTATCAGCATCGGTAACGCGTGCTAAACTGTAACGAGTGGTATATTTGAAGGTTAAATCTTCGTCGATTGGCAAACCATTTTTGGTATAATACGCTTCAGCAGCCTGAATAGTAGGCGATGTCCATTGCCAAGCCCCTTCATTTGCTGATGCATCGGGATTTATCATCATGGATGCTGCTTGTAATGTCCACCACTGTCCATTGGTAACCGGATTTGAGTTGCCCCAGATTAATTCTGAATTCCAACGTTCGGTAAACATGTAGCGGTAATTATAAAGTGCTTTCACTTCGGGTTGTTTTATGTCGAGCGTATCAAAAACAGGCACCACACCATTGAACTCATACAGTTTAACATTATTAGCTGCAGCTAATTGTAAAGCCATTTCTGTAGCATCAAGGGCTTTTTTCCATTTTTCTTTATCAAAGTTGGTATTAAATAATTTCACACCATCTTTGTCTTTAAAAGTATCGTAAAAGGTTGCATTCCCATTGAATAAAGGACTTGCTGCATAAAGCAATACGCGCGATTTAATGGAATATGCAATCAATCTGTCGATTCTGCCAAAATCGTTCGACGAAGTAATTCGTACAGGCAGATTTTCAATTGATTTATCGATAGTAGTAACAATATAGTCAATTACTTCATCTACAGGTTTTCTTTTGATTCGGACTTCTTCGACACCAGCAGTAATTGGTAAATTTAAATCATTAACGGGAATTGGTCCATACTGACGAAAAAGAAGAAAATGATAATACGCCTTCAGAAATATAGCTTCCGACTTCCACTGATTTTTCTCTTCAGTTTTCATATCCTTTACCAAGTCTATGTTTTCGATAAAGATATTACAGGCACGAATGGCTTTCCACAGCGATTCCTGCATGCGACCATAAGGATAGGTGTCGTCCCACAAGCCCATAATGGGTCTGTCGGCCGATTGTTTTCCGCGCATAAGTTCTACTCCGGGTGTTTCTTTGGCAATAGGTGTAGTTAGTTCATCCGATGCAAATGCACTTGTAGAATAAACACCATCTTCCTGTGGCAAATAATGATAACAAGTGGCTAAGGCACGATATGCCGCCTCTTTTCGTTCGAACATCAGTTCTATTTCCTGCGATTTGTCGGGAACAATATCTAGGTATTTATCGCAACTATTCAAACTTAAAGTTGAAATAATTGCAAGAAGTATATATGCTTTTTTCATTTTGAAAATTTTCATTTTTTTGAATTAGAAATTAAAGTTTAACCCTATGTTTATAATGCGTTGTGGTGGATATCCTAAACCTCTACCACCCATTTCAGGATCCCAAAGTTTAAATTTACTAAAAACTAACAAGTTTGTTCCCGAAGCATAAAAACGAGCCTTTTCAATATTTAATTTTTTAAGGAATCTTTCTGGTAAAGAATACCCTAATTCCACACTTTTTAAACGAAGGAAACTGCCATCGCGCAACCACCATGTTGACGTTTTTTCGTTATTGGATACGGCATTTACCGACATACGTGGCCAAAAGGCATTCGGATCCGGATTTTCATCGGACCAATGATTATCGGCAATTATTTTCAAAGCATTCCGCTCATTTACAAAAGGTGAAATGGCCGTAGGGTCAATAAAAAAGGATGAACGAGCAGAGCCCTGAAAGAAAAACGAAAAATCAACTTTTTTGTATCCTATCGAAGATCCAAAGCCATAAACAATTTCTGGAACTGTTGGGAAGCCAATAGGTACCATGTCCGAATCATCAATTTTTCCATCCTCATTGATGTCCACATACTTAATATCGCCAGCCAAATAACTTCCCATTTGGTTGTATTGAACCGGTGAATTTTGCACATCAAGCGCATCTACAAACAAACGCTCGGCTACTAATCCACGTGGCTGATTCATTGGCTGCCCGATATTACTCATGTATGGATAAGGATATTTTGGTTCACCGTTTTCAATAATTTTATTGGTTGCGTACGTAAAGTTTACACGTGAAGTAATCCATAAGTTTTTGTTCACACTTACTTTATAATCTAACGAGCCATCAATACCTTGTGAATTGGCTTTACCTATATTGCTTGCAATAGGTGCTGTAAGTCCCATAGAAGCAGGAATATAGTCGCGTTGCATATAAATATTTGTACGATTTTCGGTAAAAAAATCTAACTGAATATTCACATCGTCAAACAACCCAAGTTCCATTCCAATGTTCGTTTTTTCGGCTACTTCCCAAGTTACATCAGGGTTTGCATAGTTGTTGATATTATATCCATTGTATCCATTCTTAAAATCTTCGCCCCACACATGGCCTTTGCCACCATCGTTTAAATTTACGGAGGATAAGTAGTAGAATCGATTACTCGAAATGGCATCGTTACCAACTAAGCCATAAGTGGCCTTGAATTTAAGGTTCGAAATTGTTTTTTTGAGTGTTTCGGAAATAAATTTTTCGTTTGTTACTACCCAACCTAAGCCTGCTGATGGGAAAAACCCATAGCGATTTTGTTTTGAAAACTTTTCAGAACCATTATATCCAAAGTTTAATTCGGCAAAATACCTTTCGTCGTATGCATAAGTTACACGCCCCGATAATCCTAAATTACGGAAAGGCAATGAAGCATATACATCGTTGCTTGCATCGGTTAAAAATTCACGAGCATATCCAACTACTAAACCTCCCACTTCGTGTTTTGCTCCAAAAACACGGTTGTATTGCGCTACACCTTCAAAATAAAAACTGTTGTTGGCTGATTTATAGCTATTTCCTGTAGTTAAATATTCAGTACCTTCACTTATTTGCTCAACACTGTGAATCACTCCGGTTTCGCCATCAACTTCTTTTAATCCATAATAAAATGGAGTAAAACCCCTGGACACTTCACTCAAACTGTATGAATTAAGTGAAGCCATACCGCGCAATTTCAATCCTTTTGTTAGCATACTTAAGTCCTGTTCAATTTGAAATTGTGCTGTAGTTGTAGAAGAAAAACGGTCTTTGTATCCACGTACCATTTCAGCATATGGATTAGGATATCCTCCATTACCTTTGTTACCAAACAATACATGATTTACAAATTGAGTGCTTTCGTCTTTATCGTAATATTTCGGAAAGTTTACCGGATTTGCCTGCATTACCATATTAAAGATATTGCCTGCATCATTTTGGGGCCCATTATATCTGTCGATAAGCGAGTAAAACTTCACCATCGCTTTGGTAGATTTGGTTAGGTTAACATCGATATTTGCTCTGAGGTTGTAGCGTTTTATATCAATATTGTTATTGAAATTGTTCATCTTATCTACATTCAATAAACCTTTTTCATCGGTATACGAAACGGATAAATAATACTGAGCAACCTCACCACCACCACTGACACTCATATTTGCCTTTTGGTTTTGTACAGTTGATCTGAACAGCTCGTTGTACCAATCAACATTAGGGTAAATCTGTGCATTCAGTCCAGCTCTTGTGCCTTCAATTTTATCTTTTGAGTAATATAGTAAAGCTTCTGGATCGCGGGTGCGTAATGATTTGTTATATAACTCCATATAGTCAACACCGCCTAAAAATTGATTCGTCATTGTAGGCGAAGTTAGCGAGTTTTCAATACGAACAGATATGTTTGCTTTGCCTTTCTTACCACTTTTGGTGGTTACAAGAATAACTCCATTTGCACCACGTGCACCGTAAAGCGCTGTAGCTGTAGCATCTTTCATAATCGAAAAGCTGGCAATATTATCGGGTTCCATACGTGCCAAATCGGTTGTAGTAACTTCCAATCCATCAATTAAAATAAGTGGGCTATTGGCATAACCAAACGAGGTTACACCACGAATAAAGAACTCAGCATTATCCTGCCCTGGCTCTCCTGAACGCTGGTAGGAAATAATTCCTGCAATTTTTCCGGCTAATGCATTGGTCAGGTTGGTTGGTGCAATTTTTAGTTCAGTAGGATTTACAGTATTGATAGAGCCGATAACACTGTTTTTCTTTTGTGTTTGAAAAGCCACTACCTGAACCTCTTCAAGCGCTGCTGCTGATTCGTTCAAAATAACGTTTAACTCAGTTTGCTTCCCCACTCTGACTGTTTGATTGTTGAAACCTACATAAGAAAACCGTAAAGAGTCTTTTTCGCTTATATTTGTTAATACATATTTCCCATCTATTGAGGTAATGGTTCCATTTGTCGATCCTATTTTAAATACGGATACTCCCGGAAGTGGATTACCTTCTTTGTCGACAACCTGCCCTTTAACTAAACTTGACTGTGCATATGTGTGTTGAGCCAGCAGTAGTACGGTTAATAATAAAAATAATTTTGTAAGTGTTTTTTTCATTCTATTTAATGGTAAATTAATTATAAAAGTAAATTTGTGATTGTAAAGCCTGAAATTCTAAACTTCCTTTTAATTTATTTGAAGTCTTTTTGTAATCACTTCATTCGAATCGTTTATTCTTACAAAGTAAATTCCGGGCTGAATTCCGCGAATATCAAATTTTGTTGTACTTAAAGGTGTCGAATACTGTTTTAAAAATCTGCCCTGCATGTCGAGTAAAGCAATTTGTCGCAATTTATCATTGTTAAATTGCAAAAAAAAACTCATATTTGCAGGATTGGGATATATTTTAATGTTTTCGGCCTTTGTAGTTTCTATAGATGTAAGTTGCGAAAACTGTATCCAGTTTAAGTTATAACCATCAGTACGCGATAACAGCCGAATAATGTTTTTTCCTGCCGAAAGTTGAACTGTGGTGGATTGCGTTTGCCAATTTTGCCAGCCTCCGGTTTGTGTAAACGATACATTTTTTAAAGGAACCATAGAGCCATTCTGATCTTTTAGCACTAAAATCTGAGCCGATGTGGAATTAACTGAAATACGAAAATCCATGTTGTATGTTCCGCTATTTTCTACCCATAGATAATAATCGAGGTATTTATCCACAGCAGCATACGATGTGTTTGTACCTCCGCCGGCATCGGTACAAGTTTCGAAATTAAATCCATTGTTGATTGTAAAATCCTCTGCTTCAATCTTTCCGGGAATCGTTTTGTGTTGAAGTGTGAGATTTGTAATATCTGCATTCTGAAAAGTGTTGAGTGTTTGCGTTCCACTTACACAACCCGATGTAGTATAGGAAATTTTAAGGTTTTTATTTGATAAAATTGGTTCGGAAATTTTTATTTCAATTTTTGAATTATCAGTAGCATTCAAGCTTGTCGAAACAATATTGGCAGCATTCCCATCAATAGTTATTGTAAAAGTATCTCCCGTAAGCGTATCGATTGGTTTATTTACACTCACTGTAATATTATCCGACCATTTTACTGTTTCGGCACTGAGCATTTCAAATACTGTATTGTCAATTGTTTTTGGGTTACGGAATTGGAAATAATTAATATTGGCCCCTCCTTGTTCAAAAACAAGCCTTACCTTCACCATACCGGCTGGAACAATGACATTGGTTATGGCTCCTATTCGCCATGTTGTCCAACTGCCCGATGGCGCGAGTGCAAAACTTTTCGATGCGCGTTTTCCATTAATTTCAACATATACTTTTGCTGTTTTTGATAGGCTGGCGTAGCGTAACAGTATATTATAGGTCATTGCTTCGGTCGATTGAACGGTATATTGCATCCAATCGCCGTTTTCTACCCAACCTACACAGTATCCGTTTGTTGTTGCGTCGTTACAAACATCAATGTCTACTCCATCGTTTCTGTAGTTGTAGGCATTGTTCCATGCAGTATATTTATTGGTATTCAAATGATAATTGGCATCAATGCTATCGTTATAAGCATAACCTGCACGACCAAAATCATAATCCACGGCATAAATTGTACTGGCTGTATTGTTTGATTTATAGGGTTTTGTTTCTGTAGTTTGTGGCTGACGAATCATTGCATCAATCACATCATGTTGTATAACGCAATTCTCAAATTTATGATTATTTGCAAAAGTCATAACTGCCTGAAATGCTTTATCTACAGTTGGCTTAGCGGCGTTTCCT
>CAIWIS010000450.1 GCA_903912795.1 uncultured Bacteroidales bacterium | reverse complement strand
GAAGGACATTTGCCAATCCATTTTGGCGACTCAGCACCGCAGTTTTGACATATATATACCGATTTTGTTTTAGCCATACACTTAATTTAAAAATGAAACTCGAATACAAAAATACCATTTTATTTTTTAGAAAACGAATGAAAAAAGATAATGCTCATTTTTTACTAAAAACGCAAACCAGAACTTAATCCGATTTGCGTTTTTCTTACAAATTAATATAACAATTATTGATTTAGTAAATCAGATTTTGATTGTTCAAAACCATCTGATTTATACCAACTTATTTTTCTGGATACAAACATAATTATTGCTAAAATTACAAACAAGCCAATACTTCCAATCAAAAGCGCAACATCTTCGAGTTGCAGCACTACATAAAGGAAAATATATAGTAAACTAAGAATCGATGCCATAATTGCAGTTTGAACCTTGTTTTTGAAAATACTATGCGAATAAGTCACAATGAGTGTAATTGTTGATAAACTTGCAATCACATAAGCTATTGCAAAATTCAACTGTTCAGAAATTGAAAGCAATAAGCTATAAAATAGAATAAGAGCTATGCCTACGAGCAAATATTGAATAGGATGTATTGGTTTGCGTGTAATTATCTCAACAAAGAAAAACACAACAAAGGTAAGTGCAATAAATAAAATTGAGTATTTGGCCGAACGCATATTTTGTTGATAATGATCAACTGTATCCACTAAATTTACACCAAAAGAAGTTTCGCTTATCGATTTAACTTCGTTATCAGTCCAACTTTCAGGTATGTTTCGATTAAAGTGAAGCACACTCCATTTAGCATTAAAACTGGTATTACTCAAGCTATATTCAGGTGTAAAGCTTCCTATAAAACCAGGTGATTTCCATAGACCAATCATTTCAACCTGAGTGGTTTTACCAATTGGAACAAAATTTATATTGCTTGAACCATTCAGCATCAAAACACAATTAAATGTAGCCATTTGAGCGTTAATTAAACTTTCGGGATTCTTTAAATGCATAATCAATCCTTGTCCTATGGCATCATTGCTACCACCTGCTTCAGCAGTTGTAGGCACATCATTTACATTCAACATCATATTGTTTGAAATCCCTCTTAAATCGCTTATTCCTATTCTAACATGCACATCATTCCAATTAACTTCAGCATTTGTGGGTAACAACGGCATAGGGTTTTTAAAATTCCCCGACATTTCGAGTTTACTCTTATATAAAATTGACTTATAAATACCATAATGCCTTTCTTCCGGAGTGAGTTTAGCATTGATTTTGAGTACCTCGGGCGTTAGAAAAAAGTTGAATTTCTTCACAGTCACATTATTTTTCGAATCAGTACTCTTAATCTGGTAAGGAATAATTAGCAATGGGCCTGAAATTGTTTGTGCATTGCTCCATTTTTCGTTAATCTTTTGAATTGTTTCATTGCTTCGCTGTTGTCGTTCAGTAATTAAATTTTCGATCATTGCCCCTGGAATAAGCAATAAAATTGTCATAATACCTACAATAACGCCTTTCCATGTCGTTGTTTGACTTAGTTTTTCAACTTTTTGAATGTTGTTCTCCATAATTTTTTAATTGTTTTTTTTAGAGTGAATAATATATATTTAAAAGTACTTTGTATTTCAAAGTTAAAGGTTAAAAAAAATTAACGCAACAATGCTTCCAATGCGTTTAAATGTTCTTGAAAAGCAATTCTACCATCTTGAGTTATAGAATACTGCGTGTTAGGCTTTCGACCAATAAACTGTTTTATCGATTGAATATAATTAAAACCTTCAAGCGCTTTAATATGGCTTGCCAGATTACCATCCGTAAGTTCT
>CAIWIS010000449.1 GCA_903912795.1 uncultured Bacteroidales bacterium | reverse complement strand
TAATATAATAACTTATATTCCAAAAACTGGTGGTGGTTTTACATCTCCAGCACCCTTTGTAAATGCCGGTGGGGGAATAGGCGCAGCTGCGATTGTTACAATCACAAATTCTGAAATTTCGAATAATTCAGCCCCAAAAGGGTGGTGGTATTGCACTACATTACGGAACAAGCGGTAGTCCTACTTCTGCTTTTCGTTCAAAATTAGTAATGAATAACTGCCTTATTACTGGTAACACAGCTACAGGTTTTGATGGTGTTGCTAATGGAGGTGGTATTTTAATCAGGGGTGCTAGCACACTTCTTACTAATGATTGTTTAATTAATAATACGACAATTTCAAACAATACTTGTGCTGCGCTTAACTCAACTGTATTGAGTAGTAGTGGTGGCGGTCTGAATATTGGTTCAGGAGGTGGTACGGCTTTTACACCAAGTTGTACGTTTAATAATTGCACTGTAGTGTCAAATACTACAGCTGGTAGTAGTACTGTTCCTTATCGTGGTGGTGGTGTCGACATATCTTATGGTAGTATAATTTTAAATTATTGTATTGTTGCAAATAACAATAGTTCATCAACTGTCCCGGAAAGAGATATTTATAGAGTTACAACTACTAATGCTCTTTTAGGCTCTGCTACCGGACGGAATTTATTTGGTGGTACATCCACATTTAACAAATCCGGCATGACTGAAACAACCGGAAATGTTAATATAGCAGATGGTACAGATATCGCAACAATTTTAAATCCTACTCTTGCCGATAATGGTGGTACAACCACTTTGCCGGGAGGTGGTTATGTGAAAACACACGCTTTGGTTAGTGGTAGTTCTGCTATTAACCCTACTGCGGCAAGTACAGGCCTTCAAACTGTAGATCAGCGCGGTGTAAACCGCGATGCTACCCCCGATATGGGCTCGTGCGAGTTTATAAGTAGTGCATTGAGTATTACAACCGGTACAGCAAATTGGAGTTCAACTACTGCATGGATAAACAATAGTATTCCTTCACAAGGTGCAAATGTTACAGTGCAAAATGAATTGAATATCGACCAAAATGTTAGTGTTGGAACACTTACCGTTAATGCCGGCAAAATGTTGACATTAAATTCAGGCAAATCGCTTACGGCTGTCAATTTAACGCTGAATAGTGCCGAAAATGTTGGTACAGCTACTTTTGTAGATAAAAATACAATCGGAGGATTAACTGTAACGGGAGCCACTAATGTATATCAATTTTTATCGAGTGCCGGTATCGGTTCAATTGGTCGTAATTGGTATATTTCGAGTCCACTCACGGCTGCCTCAAGTAGCATCATTACTACAGCTACCGGCAATGGATTGGTGTATTACGATGGTACAACCAATTGGCCTGCTGCAGGAGCAACCATGCAGGTTATGAAAGGCTATATTGCTAAATCGCCAGCTGCGAATGCCACCATTAACTTCAATGGAGGTACGCTCAATACGGGAGCACAATCACTGGTTGATATGCTGCTTGGCTTTAATTTAGTGGGCAATCCCTACGCTTCGTATGTGGATTTTGCTCAGGCTACAAAAACCAATGTTTTAAGTTCTATATGGTATCGAAGTAAAAAAAATAATAATACTTATAATTTCCATACTTACAATGTGATCGGCGGTATTAGCATTAACGATGGCACACCGATTATTGCTCCTATGCAAAGTTTTTGGATTAAGACTACAAGCGCTACCAACACTTTTGGTTTTACCAATGCCATGCGCTTACATCAGGATCAATCGGTAGCGGGTAACCGACTGAAAGCACCAAAGGTAAACACCCAACCACTACTTCGCCTGCAAGTAAGCAACGGCACGAACAAAGACGAAACGGTGCTTTATTTCAACCCCAATGCACAAAATACAGTGGACGATTACGATTCGCAGAAATACTTCAATAATGTAGCCGAAGTGCCCGAAATTTACACTAAAAACGGAAGCGCAAATCTGGTAATCAATGGCATGAATACAATTCCGTACAATACCGAAATTCCACTGGGATTCACCACCGGCCTGGAAGGCAGTTTTAGCTTGTCGACCACCGAGTTTGTAAATTTCGAACCAGGTACACACATTGTGCTGAAAGACAAAACACAACCCGCAAACGAAACCGAACTAAGTCAGGGTGTGGTCTACAACTTCGATGCAGGCGTTAGTACTGTAAATAACGACCGTT
>CAIWIS010000448.1 GCA_903912795.1 uncultured Bacteroidales bacterium | reverse complement strand
TCAACTGTTTGGCAGGTAGAAGTAGTATAGCCGCCTGTCCCACTGCGTCGGTCGCCGGTAATGATCACGCCACTCTGACTTTGACCAATTAGACTGACTGAGTTTTTGGTTTCCGCAAGCGAAGGATATTCGTTGTACGTACCATTTTTTACAAAAATAAGATAAGGAGTGGCATTATTAAGCGGTACAGCATCAAAAGCCGACTGAATAGTAGTTCCATTGCCCGAACCATCCTGCGCCACCACAAAATTAAATAGTCGTGGCGTTGCTGCTGGCTTGGCTTTGGTTGTAAAACTAAGTGTAAAAGCCCCACACGGATTATTAAATGCATCTTTCAAAGCACCTGCAGGCACATTAAGTATATAAGCAGTTGCATATTTTAAATTAGCGTAAGGTAAAGTTACATTTTTGCCAACAACAGCAGGCGTTAGCGTTTTTCCATCGAGTGTAATGGCTCCGGTTCCCAAACTTATATTTTCGCTGAAAACCAATTTAATACTGCCATTTATCACTACATCGGTAGCCGATGCTGCTGGCAAAGTAGAACTTACAGTGGGTGTTAAACCATCATCCACAGGTCCATTATTGGCAAAAGCAAAAACGTCAATATTGTAGAACCAAAGTTGAGCGCTATTGTACATCAATCGTAATCGGGTTGGAACCGACGATTGAGCCGCCGCTGTTTTAACCGTATTTTTATCGTTTGTACCCAAAATTACTGTTTCGATGGTGTTCCAGGTTGTGCCATCGCTTGCTAACTTCTGAATAAAATATTCCTGAGGCACTGTACCTCCACCCGATTGAATATAAAAGCTCATTTCGCCCACCGAAGGTAATTCCGGTAATTGCACGTAATTACATTTAAATGCATAAGTATAAGGAGATGCACTGCGAGCACTAGCGCTGGCAACACCTCCAAATTCAATAGGATAAGTATTTACTGTTTGTGTGGTGGTACCAGCCGAACTTCCCGGAAATGTAGTAGCATCGGGTATAAAGCTCAATAATTGTGCACCTTTAGCATCCACCTCAGTTCGAAATGTAAAACTACTTCCTGCGTATGAATTTCCACTTAAATCAGTAATAGCATTGGTTGGAATTGTAACCGTATATTCGGTATCGTAAGCCAATCCGCTGTAATTTATATAAAGCAAATTTCCATTCGAAGCAGAGACAGCTGCTGTAATATTTTTGCTTCCCATACTAATTGTGGCTGAACCAGCCTGACAATTCTCGCTCATTACCAACGAAATAAATCCATTAACAGGCAAAGCAGCACCATTTACAACTGACATGTTGGAGAGTGTTGGCAAAATGGTATCGGGCGTTTTGAAGGTAGCGGTAGTAGCGGAACCAGTGGGTGTATTGGCTCCATTTTTAAAAGCACCCGCAGGTATTACCAATCCGTACGAGCCATCGGTATTTAATCCCGAGTAATTAATTGTAACCGTGGCATTATTGATGCTGATGGCCGACTCTGGAATAGCCACACCACCCAACATGATATCGCCTGTGCCACGGGTAACATTTTCGGAATAAACTACTGAAATATTGCCCGATGTAGGTATGGTAGCATTGTGTGCTGGTGTTAATGTACTTACTGTAGGCGGTATAGCAACTCCAGTTACCATACCCCAAATTTTCAGGTCGGTTAAGTAGGCATAATTACCTACTGATAGGTTGGTGAATTTGAGCGCCACATTGGTTTCGTTGAGTGTTAAGTTTACGGCTACGCCCGATCCTGTAGCCACTACCGTGCTGTAAATTGCGACCCAATCGGCATCAGTAGCATTCTTTTTCCATACTTTAAAGCCTCTATTGCTACCCGTAGTGCATTCCACAAACCACATTTTGGTAACTGATGCCAATGGCGAAAGTTCAATGGACATGGTTCCTGAAGTGATTTCGGTGTTTTTGGCCATTTTCAAATAACCAGCTGAGCACAAGGGATTGGCAA
The DNA here is from genome assembly GCA_903912795.1 of uncultured Bacteroidales bacterium. Taxonomy (GTDB): domain Bacteria; phylum Bacteroidota; class Bacteroidia; order Bacteroidales; family Paludibacteraceae; genus Paludibacter. The sequence continues at coordinate 4,869 of CAIWIS010000448.1, read as the reverse complement.
CCGCCGAAGTAACATAACTTGCATTAGCAACAGTGATACCCCACAACGAATAATTTAATGTTTCGTTGGAGATTAGTGTTGTTTTAGTAATAGTAGAAGTTGCTGCCGCAGCCGAAGCATTGGTCCAGTTCTGAAAGTTTTCGTCTACTAAGAGTTGTTCGGATTGAGCTAATAAACTGAAAGTAGCAACAAGAAACAATGCAATTGCGAAAATTGACTTTTTCATAAAAATACATGATTTAAAATTGAATTGCAAAGTAAATCCTATTTTAAAAAACGTATGTTCATTAATTGGTATTTTTTGTGGATAAATTGACCAAATATGGGTACGATAAAGTAATGCCTCTCAAAATTATCACTTCGTTACTTCGTCGATTAAATAAAATATCGACTTAAAATTAATGCCGCTGTGTGTCTCCATACCTATTTCGCAGGTGCGACTGGTGGAATAACCTACTTTGCAATTCGCCGGTATTTGGTCTTTTAAATCTCGTTGTCCGTGGGCATTTAATTCGGGAACGGTAAAACCTCTATCGCCAGCAAAACCACAACAATTGCTTTCGACCATCACCACTTTATCGGCGCAAAGCTTGGATAAAGCCAGTAGTTTATCGGTCATATTAATTTTCTTTACGGAGCATACCGGGAATACGGTCACAACTTCCTTTTTACGAATAACTGGCATGCGTGGCATTACATAATCGAGCATAAACTCAATGGGGTCGATTATTTTTAAGGCGGGATTGAAATGCTCTTTCGATGCCTGAAAACAAGGACTCATATCGTACAACACCTGCCATTTTCCGTTTTCCGAAGCTTTCATCAATGCAGCTTCCAGTTCGTCCGATTTTGCTTTGGCTTGTTCCACAAATCCTTTGCTCGAAAAAGGCATACCGCAACACAAATTCTCAATATTTTCGGGTATTAATACCGTGTAGCCTGCTCGTTGCAATAACTCTATGGTTTTTTCCATCAAAGCCGCTTCTTTCGGGTCGTATTTCTCCGATTTTCCCATGCTACGGTTAATGCATGATGGGAAATAAACCACCTTATTTTCATTGTCCGAAGGAACACATTTTGGTACTTTTGGCGCACCGGAGGGCATGGATGGTGTCCACAAAGGAATTGCTCCTCCTGTCAGTTTACGAGCAGTTCCGGCAATGGCCGACATAGATTTATTACCCAAAACTTGTTGGAAAAGTGCCACCGTATCCAACGAAAAACGCATGGTAGCGGTTACTTTACCCATATTATTAGCAAGCACATTCGCCACTTTAAGACTCGTTTTGCCAACATGCTGCGCACGCCATTCTTTTACAAACGAGCCTGTATTAATTTTCACCGGACAAGCCAAAGCACACAATCCATCCACCGCACAGGTATCGTCAATCAAGTATTGAGCATCCTTTTTATATTGAGCTAATTCAATAGGATTTTCGTTCGTTTTCTCCAATCTACTAATTTCACGTGCCAGCACTATGCGTTGTCGAGGCGAAAGCGTTAAACCTTCGGCCACACAGTTTGGCTCACAAAAACCACATTCCATACATTTGTCAACTAGTTCACTTACTGCCGGTAATGGCTTCAGATTTTTCAAGTGTACATCGGAGTCGGAATTGATTAAAACACCCGGATTGATAATATTTTGTGGATCGAAAATGGATTTAATCCGCTTCATTATCAGATAGGCCTTTTCGCCCCATTCCTTTTCGACAAATGGTGCCATATTACGCCCTGTACCATGCTCGGCCTTGAGCGAACCTTTGTATTTATCCACCACCAAAACAGCCAAATCGGCCATTAAACCAGCATAGCGCTTCACCTCCGCATCCATCGAAAAATCTTGCGAAAAAACAAAATGCAAATTCCCTTCGAGTGCATGACCAAAAAGATAAGCATCGGAATACGCGTATTTTTTAAACAAAGCTTTTAAATCGATGGTTGCATCGGCCAAACTCTTGAGCGGGAATGCCACATCTTCGATAATAACCGTAGTGCCCGTTTTGCGCATACTTCCTACCGTTGGCAGTAAGCCTTTGCGTGCTTTCCAATTGAAATCGTAGTCCTTTTGGTTTGATGTAAATTGATAAGGAATTAATGTGGCAATAGAGGCAATGGATTTCCTGATTTCCAATTGTTTATCGAGTAATTTAGCGGGGTCATTATCCCTACAATCGACCAATAACACGCAGGCACTCTCGGGCAAGGTTTTGAAATATGCAGGTGATTCAGGATCGCTTTCGACCGAACGAATGGAATCTCTATCCAACAATTCAACCGCTGAAACAGGCGACGATTTCAACAAATAAGTGGCATCACAAGCATCTTTTATGGTGTTGAAAATCATCATTGTACAAGACTTGTGTTTCTCTTCTGTCACAGTTTGAAGCGTAACATTGGAGATAAAACCAAGTGTGCCTTCGGAGCCAACCATTAGGTGTTTGATTATTTCAATAGGGTCGTCAAAATCCACCAAAGCATTAATGCTATAGCCTGTGGTGTTTTTGATTTTAAATTTATCTTTTATAAGTTGAAAAAGCGCTTGGTCGGCTTTTATTTCGTCCCGTAGAAGCTCGATTTCGGAAATAATTTCGGGATGATTCTTTTTAAATTCGGCAATGCTATTTTCGTCGGCAGTATTAAGAATAACGCCATCGTAAAACACAAGTTTGATATTTGACAGGGTGCGATAGGCGTTTTGAGCTGTACCACAACACATTCCACTGGCATTATTGGCCACTATTCCACCTATCATGGCTGAGGCAATGGATGCCGGATCGGGACCAATTTTTAAACCCAAAGGCGCTAAAACCGAATTTGCTTTTGAACCAATAATTCCTGGCTCCAAGCTTATAAGCGAGTTATTATTGAATACACGATGGTTTTTCCAACCATGAGTAGCCACAATAAGTACAGAGTCGGAAATGGCCTGTCCCGACAAACTAGTGCCGGCAGCTCTAAAAGTTACAGCTATATTTAGCAATGATGCTTGCTTTAAAACCTCAGCAACTTCAACCTCGTTGTGTACCAAAATGACCAATTCGGGTATCAATCGGTAAAAACTAGCATCAGTTCCATAAGTCAACCTACGGGCTTTGTCAGTGATTATTCGTTTTGAATCAATGCATTTACCCAAGTTCTCAACCAACTGTTTGAATTTCAACTCCATATAAATTGTAAATTTTACTATTTAGTGACTTGCAAAACTAGTAAAAAAACAACACAAAACCTACTCTATTTTACGAGCCAATCTGTAAACGGGAGGAGTTTCACCTTTACTCCTATCATTTGCCAGCAATTGTCCATTTTTTTAATTAGAGAAATATTTCTGTAATTATCACTCAAAATGCGTGGTTATTCAAAAATTATTTGGTACTTTTGTGCTCAAATTCTGCATGTTATTTTCAGCGCGGTTTAAGATCAAGAAAATCAATTTAAAAAATTATAAATCAACACTTTATGTCTATAAAAACATAAAGGCTAATCATTTCATTTTTTTATGGCAAAGTATAAGTATATGACCGCCGAAGAGGCAGCTTGTTTTGTAAATCACAACGATATTGTTGGTTTTAGTGGCTTTACCCCTGCTGGAAGTCCAAAAGATGTACCAACTGCAATTGCTAAACGCGCTGAAGCTTTTCATGCCGAAGGTAAAGAATTTAAAATTGGTATTTATACCGGAGCTTCAACAGGTGACTCACTTGATGGCGCCTTGGCTCGTGCTAATGCCATTTTGTTTCGCACACCTTACCAATCGAACAAAGACTTACGCACGGCTCTTAACTGCGACCGTGCTCCTTACTTCGACATGCATTTATCGGCATTAGCGCCACATTTACGTTTTGGATTTATGCCCCGCCCTACTATTGCAGTGCTCGAAGCTTGCGACGTAACTCCTTATGGCGAAATATATTTAACTTCGGCTGTTGGAATTTCGCCAACAGTAGCAAACCTTGCCGACAAAATTATTATTGAGCTCAACCACAATCATCCCAAAGAATTACGCGGTTTCCACGATATTTTTGAACCACTTGATCCTCCTCACCGTTTACCACTTACATTAATGACGCCTTCGGACCGTATGGGAGTTCCTTATATCAAAGTTGATCCTAAAAAAATTATTGGTATTGTTGAAACATGGCGCGACGACGAAGTTGGTGGATTTACACCTACCGACGATGTTACGGATAAAATTGGACAAAATGTAGCTAATTTCCTGGCCAACGAAATTAAAACTGGTCGTATTCCTAAAGAGTTTCTTCCAATTCAATCGGGTGTAGGTAATATTGCTAATGCAGTAATGGCTTCGTTAGGTACAAATCAAGAAATTCCAACATTCGAAATGTATACCGAAGTTATTCAGGATTCTGTAATTGCACTTTTACGCAGCGGCAAAATCCGTTTTGCAAGTGGTTGCTCACTTACGGTAACAACACCTGTACTCAAAGAAATATATGCCGATATTGAGTTTTTCCGCAGCAAATTAGTATTACGTCCGCAAGAAATGTCCAACAGCCCTGAGCTCGCTCGCCGTTTAGGTTTGATTACTATTAATACTGCACTCGAAGCCGATATTTTCGGAAATGTAAACAGTACACACGTAATGGGATCGAAAATGATGAATGGTATTGGTGGCTCGGCCGACTTTACACGCAGTGCCTATATCTCCATTTTTACAACTCCTTCGACAGCTAAAAACGGAATGATTAGTGCCATAGTGCCTATGGTAAGTCACGTTGACCAAAATGAGCACTCTGTAAATATCATTATCAGCGAACATGGCGTAGCCGATTTACGTGGAAAATCACCTATTCAACGCGCCGAAGAAATTATTGAAAATTGCGTAGACCCTTCGTACAAAGATATTTT
>CAIWIS010000447.1 GCA_903912795.1 uncultured Bacteroidales bacterium | reverse complement strand
GTTAAGTGTAACGGTCGGACTTTCGTTTCCAGTCGCAGCGTCAAAAATGATCGTATCGCCAAAACCAGGAACTCCCGGGGTATCTTTGCTGCCCGAAGCTGTTCCCCAATTGGCAGGATTCGACCAGTCGCCGGCCAAACCACCTACCCAGTAGCGGGTTGCGGGTACCCCCATTATTACATCAGCTGTTGTTGATCCTGCAACTGTAACCACACCAAGACCACCGGGTTCGATGGTAATGCTGTTGTTGGTGTTATTAATTGTTCCTGCAGTTAAAGTTAACGTACGAACTCTGATGGGTTCAAACAACACAAAAGTGCTAGTTTCTGGTGTAGTACCTGCTGAGTTAAATTCAAAATGATTAATAGTTGTACCAGTTTTAAAAATACGTATTGATGCATTTAAAACTGTTGCACTAGTTGATTGGATTACGAATTTCGACCCTAAAGCACTCGCGTTTACGGTCCCACCATTGGCTGCTCCGCTAAAACCACTTGATCCACCGGCAGCAAGCGTAAAAGTTATATTGGGCGCCAGTATTAATTCCTGATTATTATTAGATGTAGAAGGAAGATTTAATCGGTTGGTTATCAAAGTATTTCCAAGTGTAATTAGACCTTTGTAAATATAAATACCAGCTAATGTACTACTGGGTTTAAAAAACACAGTAAGTTCAGATGTTGTATTATACCTAAAACTGGAACTGGAAGCACTACCTGCGAAATAATTGGTTGTGGAATTACCAGTTAATGTAAATGCACCACCATTTCCTAATTGAAAAGTTCCAGCTGTACTATGAGTTATTGTCGGAGTTTTATCTATACCTGAGAATGCAAGAGAACTATTTATAAATACAGAATTCACAAATTTAACCTGACTATTATCAACCTTCATTTTGTTTGCTGTAATGGAAAACGCACCTGCAAAAGTCACATTACTGCTTGAAAAGGCAATACTGTCTACGACGGTTGCTACAGCTATTGTAACAGTTGGATTGGCATTTGTACCCGAATTATCAAAAATAACATTATCGGCTGCTAATGGAGCTGAAGCGCCTGAAACACCACCTGATGTTTCGCTCCAAGATGTTGTAGCAGCCCAAGTAGCGGCTGTTCCACCTACCCAATAACGGTTGGCAGCAAAAGTGTTTGCTATCGCAAATAAGCAAACAAAAAGTAAAGTAAGTAATCTTGTTTTCATAATACTTCTGTTTTAAATTATTGTTTTATAAATTTGAGTTCAATGCCTTTTATACGATAGGTTGGCTTTTCGTTATTTGGTATTACATTTGTACCAATAGTACAGATCAACGACAACATATCTTCCATTTTTTGTCCACCTTTCAGTTTCAGTTCCATGGAATTTACATCCAACCAACCGCCATTATTTGGCAAATTTGTCTGTATACCCGGTGTTTTTACGCCAAAACTCATACTTTTTTCGGGGTTAAGTCGGCTTACAACTACACCAGTTTCCTGAGGATTTATCATTTGTATAAATATTTTACTAATTTGAACCGTTACGTTAGTTGGTAAACTGCTCAGATTTAAACCAAACTGATAACCTTCGTTGGTATCAATACCATTCCCTAAACCGCCAAGTACTCCTAACGCGCCATTGTTAGCTCTGTCGATACCTGCTGGTGCAAGAATAGCACCATAACTAGCACCCGCCGTCATGTCAAAAGCACTTGCGGCTCCAAAAAGAACAGAAAATGATTTTCCTTTTACTTCCTTAACTGTAATTTTAGATGACTCAACGGTCCAATCATCATTTTCACTACTATTGTAACACGAAACAGTGTCCGATTTAGTTTCTAATATAAACATGGACTCATCG
>CAIWIS010000446.1 GCA_903912795.1 uncultured Bacteroidales bacterium | reverse complement strand
GCCACCTTTGTTTTTCTAATAGCTATATCCGGATGGACGGGGACGCTTCGCCGAACCGTTTGCATATTTACAATCTACGCCCAGCAGGGGTTTTGTTGCTTCACTATTGTTTGAACTTAACGCACTCCGTGTTTTTATTAAAACACTATTGTTTGAACTCAATGCGCTCAGAAGTTTTGCTAAAACAATAGCGATTGGACTTAACCTTTCCGAAGATTTTATTAAAACATTAGTGTGTGAACCTAACCCTTCCGAAGGTTTTTTCTGCTGCAATGTGTTTGAACTAAACGTTCGCAAAATTCAGGTTGCTGCATGGTGTTTGAACCTTATGCACCGCTAACTTTTTGTTGCTTTATTAACCCTGCTCGCCGGATATGGGAATTTGCTCACTGCCAAGCAGGAACCAACGCCACCTTTTATTTGTTCTTGAATAAGTTATATTTGAGTTGACGGACAAAAAAATCCAGAACACAACTAAGTCGTACTCTGGATTTATTTGAATTTGAAAAATACGAATATGCTTTTATTTTACACGAACACTGGCACCCATGTTTTCGTTTTGTTTTACTGATTTTGGATTTCCTTCGCAGTCAATTTCGCTGGCGCCACTGGCGTGTGCATCTAGACTTTCGTTAGCATACGTATTAATATTCGATGCTCCTGATGCTTCTATAGTTGCATGTTTGGCAATAAATCCGCTACCGTTAAATTTTGAAGCGCCACTCGCATCTACGTTTACCATTAAACTCGAACCTTCGATAGTAGCATTTGATGCACCTGATAAATCAAATTCAGAGTCGCCACTTACTTCATAATTTAAATCAGCTTGACTTGCCCCACTCAATTTTACAACTAAATATGGACTTTTAAATGTCGATGTTGTATTGATTTGAGCAGCTCCAGAGCCTCTTATCTCGTAAATTGAATCGGTATTAATTTTAATTTTTACAGGGAAATTCAACAAAAACTTTTCGGTGTAAATTTTTAGTTTGCCATTTACCACTTCGGTAATAACCTGCGAAAGAGCTTTTTGCGGAGCCGAAATCACAAATTGTTTTGCTGAATCTTGGGTTAGTTCCACTTCAATATTATCCGATACTTCGATGGATGTAAAACGGTCGAGCGTTCTAACTTCGTCCACCAAAGGTTCATGGTTTTCGTCCCAGTTAATTACAAAATGTTCGCCATTTACTTTAGACCAATTAATAATAGTTTTAGCACCCACACTGTAAAGCATAAATATGCCAGCTAACCACAACAATAAAACGATAAGCGATGTGGTTTTGGAGTTTTCGAATTTACGACGGTTCAACAAATTTATGGCCCAATAAATTAGCATAAAAATTGGTGCTCCTACTACTAGAATAATGGATATTATTAGCAAATGTCCGTTTGTTCCAGTCATTGTACTCCAATCGGCAGGCATGCCAGGCATTACTTCGTTTAAAATGGCAGGCATAAATAGAAGAGATATGAGTGCAAAAATAAGGGCAGCGGCTACCACAATACCTACAAATCCGAAAATAGCTCCTACAAATCCTACAAAGACTTTGAGTAATACACGGAATATCTCTAAAAACTTTTCGCCAAAGCCCGATGCCGATTGTTTGAACTTATCACTTTCGACATAGTTTCTAACGTTATTGATTTCCGATTTAATATTTTCGACCGTTACATCTTCGCCTTGCATTTCGAGGCGTTGAGATACGGTAACTGCCTTAGGTGCAATAAGCCAAACTACTAAATAGATGGGTATCATTGTCCCCCAACCTATTAATACTAAAGCTACTAGTGCAATTCGCACCCAGGTCACATCCCAACCTAGGTAGGCCGAAATTCCGGTAGCTACACCACCAAGAATTGCATTTTCGGGGTCGCGATAAAAGCGACGACTGCGACTTTTGGTACCTGTAGTTTGCTGTTGCGAACTTTGTTGTTGCGAAGTTTTTTCATCAGAAGCTTCGTCTTCGTCAGCATACTGACTTGGATTTCCGAGTACGGCTATTATTTCTTCCACATCCTCTATGTTGATAACTGTTTTGTTACGTTTGAGGCTTTCACTGAAAATTTCGGCTATACGTGCCTCAATATCTGCCATTACTTCTCTGCGTTCTTCTTCCGAAAGATGTTTTTCAACGTCTTTTAAATAGATTTGAAGCATTTCGCAAGCATCGTCGTCGATATGAAAAACGATGTTATTTAAGTTGATTGTTAATGTTTTTTTCATTGCTTTTTTTATTTTTGTGACCAGACTACTGACAACGGACAACGGAAAGAAAATCTCTTTCATCATTTGTCAAATTCTGTCGTCTGTTGTCCGTCGTCTTTTATATTATTCCTTAATTTTTTGTACTACCTGATTTATTTCGTCCCAAGCATTTTCAAGTTCTGCAAGGAAATTAATTCCTTTGGGTGTCATTTCGTAATATTTGCGTGGAGGTCCTTGAGTCGATTCTTCCCATTTATAGTCCAGCAATTCGCTGTTTTTAAGCCGGGTAAGTAGCGGGTAGAGCGTGCCTTCCACCACAATCAGTTTCGCGTCTTTCAGCTCCGAGATAATATCCGAAGCGTAAGCTGGCTTTTTCTGGAGTATTAGCAAAATGCAATATTCCAAATAGCCTTTCCGCATTTGAGATTTGATGTTGTCTGCGTTCATTTTAATTAATAGTTATTTGCCCTACGGGCGTTATTCGGCTTCGCCGTTATTTGCCCTACGGGCGTTATTTACTTCGTGTTATTTGGTGCTATGCACGTTATTGGCTTCGCGTTATTTGCACATCGCCACATCATCACATCACCAAATCATTTTACTTCAGCAATTCCAAAATTTTTAACCGAAACACATATTCGTATTTCGATTGGGCAACTTCGGATTGCGCACGGGCTAAGTTATTTTTAGCTTGGTACAGTTCATACACGTTGGCGCGTCCGCCTTCGTATTTTTGGTTTGCAAATCGGTAAGCTTCGGTGCTCGATGTTACCGATTTTACGGATGCATCCCATTTTGATTTAGCTGCAACGGCGTTGTAGTATGCCTGCTGAACGGTTTTATGCAACTCGAGTTTTGCGTTCTCCACATTCAGTTGGTTGCTTTTTACGTCGATTTGTGCTGAGCGAACTTGGTTTTTTACCTGAAATTTATTAAAAATCGGAACACTTAAACTGAACCCTACACTGGTGCTCAATGGTGATCCCGAATATTTATAATAGCTTTTACCCATGTCAACCCCGAAGTCGAGCTTTGGATAATAACTCGACTTGGCAATTTGTATGTTTTTTTCGCTGCCTTTAAGTTGATATTCGGCACTTTTTATCTCGGCACGATTTTTTATTGCACTAGCAAATACCGATTCGGCGCTTAACAATTGCAGTTCGTTTTCCAATAAATCAGCCGGAATAGTAATATCTAATTTTTCAAAATCGCGTAATTCCAAAATCTGAGCTAAATCGAGTAGCGACAATTGTAATGTGTTTTCGGCCTGCGTACGGATAAGTTCTTCTTTAGCTTGCTGCGAATAAAGCTCCAAAAGTTCACCTTCGGCTAATTTACCGGCTTCAACCAGCGATTTTTGCTGTTCCAGACGGCTTTCGGTTAGCTTTAACTGGTCGTTCGAAATTAGAAGCAATTCTTTATTTAAAAGCACTTGCAAAAACACCGAAGAAACACTAAGTGCAATGTCCTGACGGATTTTAAGTACATCAGCCTCCGATTTTTTGAGATCGGCCATTCGGGCATCTATCTCGTACTTCATTTTAAGACCATCGAATAAAGTAACTCCACTAGAAATCCCAATTCTTGAATTATTAGAATTGCCATCCATTGTACTTTCGTTCGATGCTTTTGATCGTCCAAAAGTCCAACTATGCTGAGCCGAAGCATTCAGATTCGGGAGCAGGTTATTACGTGCTTGTTGCCAGGCAATTTCGTTATTTTGACGCATCAACTCGCGTTGTTTAATGTTGCGATTATTTGCCAATGCAGTGTCCACACATTGTTGCAAAGTCCATGGTGTCTGAGCACTTGCAATGAATGCAGTCAGAAAAGCGGCTATGATTATTATTATTTTACGCATCTTTTAAATTGTTATCACCTCACCCCAACCCTCTCCTTGAGGAGAGGGAGCGAGTTTTTTGGCTCAATTGTTATCTTATTTTGAATTATTTCCTTAATTACTTCATTCTCTAATCATCACATCATCGCATCAACTCATCATCACATTAATTTATTTCTTCGCTTCAGGCTTTTTATCTTCAACAATTTCCGCCCCACGAAT
>CAIWIS010000445.1 GCA_903912795.1 uncultured Bacteroidales bacterium | reverse complement strand
ATGGTTTGAGATTGCGAGGAATATCTTTTAACTAACAGACCCCCTGTAACTAATCCCGTGGCTCTATTGTTGGCAATCACACAATTATACACTTCATTCATACCATTGGACACGGCCATACACGTCACTATTGAACTAGATTCGGCAACAGCAGTTGAACCTGCAGGTTTAATGAAAGTGCCATCGTTGTTGTATATTAAGCAATTGGCAAATTTGATCTTCGAAGCACCACCGCCATTCGAATTAACTGCCAACCCTGCGACATTAACTGCCGTAGTTGCTGAACTGGTACTAAAATCGATTGTGAATTGGTTATTGCGTACAACACTATTTATAAATCGACCTCCATTACCGAAAGATAAACCGGGAATTAATAATTTATCAGCAGTTGAAGTTCCATACACTAAGTTTTTCTCAATCAAACAGTTGCTTATAGTTCCAAATGAAGTGCACAAGGTTCCACCGTTTCCACTGGTAGTATTGTTAAGCGTGAAAAGACTGCAGTTTTTAATAATATTATTTTCGAAAGTGACGTAAGTGCTTGATATACGAATGGTTCGCTGTGCTGATGCGTTTGAGGTTACAACATGTGTGAAAGTGATTCCATTAATCCTAATAGGATTAACCGTACTGGCAGTACCAAATTCGAAAGCATTGATGGCAGTTGTGGATTGACTATCAAAGGTAGTACTGAAAATGGTTGGGTTTGTAAATTCCCAAGGTTCAACCACTCCATTAGCATCCAAATCGGAGCGCAATCGATCCGCGGGCGACGATTCTGTTCCCTGGAAACCACCGTAATAGTTGTCGAAATCACCCGTTGAAGTTGCTGTTGCAATGTTATACGTTCCAGCCTTAATATAAATGGAGTCTTGTCCTGGATTGTTTATTGCTAAAGTTACAACTCCAGCAAGTGATTGCTTGGCATTAGCCCACGATTTTCCATCGCCGTCGTTATTCGGCTTGGATGCATCTAAATAAAAAACGGTTGCTGACGCTGTTAAGTTCAGTAAAAATAAAGTCGGCAATAAAAGTGTTGTTTTTTTCATGATAAATAATTTATTTGTTTATTAAAACTTTATATCAAGAAATAGAAATTTTACAAGGAAAACTCCAGTAGATAGAAATACGCTTGTTTCATTATTCACTACATCTATTTTTCTGGGTAGATTTTCAGCTACTTACTAATTCTTTTACTCCAAAAAATATTTTGCTGTCAGGTATTTTTGCGAAGAACTTCCAACCATTATTTCAAATTCGCCAGATTCTGCTACCCGTTTCATTTTTTCGTTCCAAAACTCAAAAGCTTGTGAGTCTAAGCTAAACCGGACTGTTTTAGTTTCGCCTGCTTTTAAGCTAATTCTCTCAAAGCCTTTTAACTCTTTTACGGGGCGTGTAACCGATGACACCTTATCACGAACATAAAGCTGTGCTATTTCGTCACCATCTCTGTCGCCGGTATTTGTAACATCAACTGATACTACAACACAAGCTATTTCTTTGTTTTTGACAGGGTTTACAATCAAATTTTTATACTCAAAAGTGGTGTAGCTAAGCCCATAACCAAAAGGAAACAAAGGCTTTACATCTTCTGATATATAATTGTGATACATGGCCGATGGCTTATGATTATAATACACCGGTAAATGCCCTACAGATTTTGGAAACGTTATTGTAAGTTTGCCCGAGGGATTTACATCGCCAAATAAAATGTCGGCAACAGCTGTTCCCGTTTCTTGTCCCATATACCAACCTTCGAGAATGGCGGGTACGTTATTCACGGCATAATTAATAGTAAGCGGCCTACCGTTCATCAAATACAGTATTACAGGCTTGCCAGTAGCAACCATTGCTTTAATCAGGTCTTCCTGCTGTCCAAGCAAGTTCAATGTCATATTATCTCCAATATGATCTTTGCTCCATGCCTCTCTACACAAATGCTCTGTCTCTCCAACTGCCACTATAATCACTTCGGCCAATTTCGTATCTTCTATCGCTTGATTTATGAGATGAAGGTTTTCATTTTTGTCGGTAAACTTAATTTCTTTAGCCTTCCAGTTTTTCTGGCTTATATCAATATTGTCAACAATCCGACATCCCTGCGAAAAAATCACTTCAGTTGAACTTCCCAATTTGTTTTTAATTCCGTCCAAAATGGTTGTTTTAGAATAAGGTTCACCCGAATATCCACCCATGAACACATTATTCGCACATGGACCAACGACGGCAATTTTCTTATATTTACCAATTTTCAGCGGCAATAAATTGTTAGCGTTTTTAAGCAAAACGATTGATTTGTGTGCAGCTTCCAGTGCTACTTTTCTTGAATTACTATCTTCACTTACTTTGATTGCATTTGAAATATCAATATATGGATTATCGAAAAGCCCCAAATGGAACTTCATTAAAAGCAACTGATACACAGCATTATCAACATCTGCCAACTTTACTTTTCGTTCATTAACCAGCTCAATTAAATGCTTGTAGACATTCTGCTTTGGAAGTTCGTATTGTACACCGGCGTTAAATGCTTTCGCCGCTGCATCTTTATCATTATCACTTACTTTGTGCTTTAAAGTTAACTGATCCAACCCGTTCCAGTCCGAAACAATCATTCCTTTGAAACCCCATTCTTTTCGCAACACATCGGTTAACAACCATTTATTTACATGCGATGGTATTCCATCAATTTCGTTGTACGAAGGCATCACTGCAAGTGGTTTTGCATATTTAACGGCCATCTCAAAAGGTGGAAAATGAAATTCACGCAGCATACGCTCTGAAATATTTGCTGGAGCCTGATTTATTCCTCCTTGTGGCTCACCATGTCCACATAAATGTTTTAGAGTAGCTGCTACATGATTCGCTGCAATAATTCCATTTGTACCACCCTGAAGTCCTGTTATAGCGGCAATTCCGAGCTTTCCACACAAATACGGGTCTTCGCCATAAGTTTCTTCAACACGTCCCCAACGTGGATCTCTACACACATCAATTACAGGCGATAGGGCCTGATGTCCTCCACGTGAACGCATCTCATTTGCAGTAACTGAATATACTCTTTCAAATAAATCTTCATCCCATGAGCAAGCCAGTCCTATAGCCATAGGGAAAACCGTGGATTGCGGTTTCATTAAACCATGTTGACCTTCATCAACAAAAATGGTGGGTATACCCCATTTGGTATTTTCAATCAGGTATTTCTGAATGGCATTTCTTCTTTCAACCGTGATTTTGATATCGGTAAATGCCGGTTGAACAGACTGAACACCTCTCCCGAAAATGGAGAACATATTGGCTGTATCTTTTTTTTCCGAACCATATACATCATTCTGATTTCTGTCGAATACAGCCATTAACTGATAAACTTTATCCTCAAGACTCATCCTTTTTAGTAAATCTGTTGCTCTTTGTTGTGAACTTAAAACTGGATTTTGATAAGGATACTTGCTT
>CAIWIS010000444.1 GCA_903912795.1 uncultured Bacteroidales bacterium | reverse complement strand
TTCGAACATAATTTCTCTGACTTGTTAGATATTCCTTCAACTGCCAAATCGCCTCAGCAAATGTTTGGTGCTATTGCCAAAACTTATTTTGCCGAAAAAATTGGTGTTGATCGCAAAAACTTGGTTGTAGTATCGGTAATGCCTTGTTTGGCCAAAAAATACGAATGTCAACGCGACGAGTTTAAAGTAAATGGTAATCCAGATGTTGATTTTTCAATTTCAACACGCGAATTAGCCGCCTTCATCAAACAAGCCAATATCGACTTTATGGATTTGCCCGATGAAGATTTCGACCATCCAATGGGCGAATCGACAGGTGCAGGAGTAATTTTTGGAAATACGGGCGGCGTTATCGAAGCTGCTTGTCGTACTGCTTATGAATTACACACCGGCAAATCACTTGATAAAGTAGAATTTCATGCACTACGAGGAATGGATGGTATACGTTCAGCTACTATTGATTTTGATGGTTTACCATTAAACATTGGTATTGCTCACGGATTGGCTAATGCACGTAAATTGCTTAACGAAGTTCGCGCAGGTCGCTCAAAATACCATGCTATTGAAATTATGGCTTGCCCAGGTGGATGCATTGGTGGTGGTGGTCAGCCTTATCACTTCGGAAATAGTGAAATTTTGATGAAACGTGCTGCCTCTCTTTATAGCGAAGATGATCGGAAAGTTATTCGAAAGTCGCATGAGAATCCACATATTTTGAAATTGTACGATGAATTTTTGGGTAATCCACTCGGACATAAATCGCATGAATTGCTTCATACCACCTATTTCGATAAAAGTAATGAGGTTTCGATACATCACGATTAATTAAAACTAAAGGAATAATTTAAAAATATAATGTTATGATTAGTAAATCATTAACCGATGAAAAGTCGATAAAATCCGACGATAATAAGGCTGTAAAGACTGAAGCAAAAGATGTTATTCACCAAATGGATAAGAATCCTTCGATATATTCGTATGCAGCTGCCGAAAAAGGAAAAGTAAAGGTAAAGATAAAACTTGCAGAAGATAAAATTCAGAAAATACATGAAATTTGTACCAACTTCAACAATGAAGCGGGTGAACTAATTAATGTATTGCATCAAACACAACATACTTTTGGCTACCTTCCAGCTGAGGTACAAGAAGTTATAGCACATTGTTTGAATGTGTCGACGGCACATGTATATGGTGTAGTTACTTTTTATTCGTACTTCACTATGATACCAAAAGGACGTTTCCCAATTTCGGTTTGTACAGGTACAGCTTGCTATGTACGTGGAGCCGAAAAAGTGCTTGATGAGTTTAAAAAACAATTAGGTATATCGGTTGGTCAAACATCCGACGATGGCAAATTCTCGCTTAGTTGCTTGCGTTGTGTAGGTGCTTGCGGATTGGCTCCGGTAATTTTGGTAGGCGAGAAAGTGTACGGTCGCGTAGCTCCAGATGGTGTGAAAGCTATATTGGATGCATACAAAGATAAGTAATGTGGAAATATAGCCCCTAGCCCCTAAAGGGGATTGGGGCAAATTTCTAACTTCTAACTTCTAATTTCTAACTTTAAAGACTTAACGCTTCATGGCTCTGTCCATGAGGCGTTTGTCTTCTTTTTCCTTTAGGCTTTGACGTTTGTCGTAGTTTTTCTTGCCACGAGCAAGTCCAATTTCGAGTTTTGCCAACCCCTTTTCGATGATGAAAAGTTTAATAGGTACAATGGTGTAGCCAGTTTCTTTAGTAGCTTTTGTTAGTTTTTTAAGTTCCTTTGCTGTAAGTAGTAATTTTCGGTCGCGGCGAACTTCGTGGTTATTATAGGTTCCGAAAAAATATGTTGAGATATGCATATTGCGCACCCATAATTCATTATTTATAAAGGTGCAAAAAGTATCAACCAACGAAGCTTTTCCATCGCGAATTGATTTTATTTCTGTTCCAAATAATTGAATACCAGCTACAAAGCGCTCCTCTAATTCGTAATCGAATGTGGCGCGTTTGTTTTTTATTACTATGTTCGATTTTTTAAACAATGCTTTTCTTTATAACTTTACAAACCTTATAAACTTTACAACTTTATGAACTAAAACCCGGGAATCATAAATAAAATAATTTTACTAATAATTGCAGGTAAAAACATGATGGAGCCACCAATTATTAGCATAATTTTGCCTCTTTCATCTTCGTTAACATCAAATTTTAATCGGCAACCTTCCCATACGATATATACAGTATAAACATTTAAAATTTGCAGAAAAAATAAACTGGGAATTATGGTTGTAATCAATTTTATAGCAAATACAACCGAAAACGAATACACAATCAGTTTTTCAATAATCATTGAATCCGATTTGTTTGCATGGTATTTATTTAAAAACTTATTAACGAAATATCGAATTAAATAAAATGAACATAAGTATGCAATTAATGCTATAACGCCGTATATAAAACCAGTCTGAATGTGTTTTGAATCGGCATAAATAGTTTTAAATGCTACTACAAATGCAACACAAAGTAACAAAAGTGGTATGAAGTATTTTTTGAACGATTTTTCTTTAGCGTCATTAAATATTTCTTCCCATGTTTGTGAGGTAGACATCATTAATCCCCATGTACGTAAAACAATTTTTTGAATGTCTGTTTTCATTATTCTTTGCTATTTTCAACAAAATAAAATTTGGCCTGCAAAATTACAACTAATTTTCTATACTTGAATCACAGTATTTTATAATAACAGAAAAAAATATATTAAATTACAACCTAATTATTGCTCAAAAAGTGTCTTTGATAAAGAATACATTTAAAAAATTGCTTATATTTGCTGACTATTCAAAAAAACAGGATGATTTATGGAAAATGAAATTAGATTATCAATTACAGGATTGGTTTATAACCAAACAGTAGTTGGTACTTATGGTTTGGTATTGAGCGAGATGGAAGGTAATAGGCGATTTTCGGTAATGATTGGCGAGCCTGAGGCACAATCAATAGCAATGAAATTAAATAATAAAAAATCGCCTCGCCCTTTAACCCACGATTTAATTAATAATATCCTAAGTATTTTTGGTACAAAACTCGAAAAGATACTCATTTACAATATGATAAGTGATGTGTTTTATTCTGAATTACACATACGTAAGGACGATGAAGTGTTAATTGTTGATGCCCGTACTTCGGATGCAGTAGCATTAGCCGTACGAAGCGATGCTCCAATTTATATTAGTGCCGAAATTTTAGACATTGTTGGTACTGTAGTTGAAACGCCTGCCGAAAAAACAGAGGTAATGGAAGTAGAACTCAATGCCGAAGATTTAACCAGTGAAGAGCTTGATTTGCTAAATATAACTGACTTGGAAGAATTGCTTAGCATGGCTTTACACGAGGAGAAATATGAATTGGCAGTCAATATACGTGATGCGTTGAAACGTAAAGAAGAGAAATAAAAAGCTAGATGTATGGATTTACTATTGAAACCTATACAAACGACATTCTAATAAATAAACATAATTTTCATATTCACAGTAAAAATAATTATCAAATGGAAAAACGTACAGTAGGTATACATGAAAAATTACCTCTTCTACAAAGCTTACCGCTAAGTTTGCAACACCTTACCGCTATGTTTGGAGCTACTATTCTAGTCCCAATACTATTAGGTATTGATCCAGCTATAGCGCTGTTGATGAACGGTATAGGTACAATACTTTATACTTTAGTTACTAAAGGAGGAATTCCTGCTTATTTGGGTTCAAGTTTTGCGTTTATTGCTCCTGTTATGTTAATCAATACTGCTTATGGGGGATTTTCACATGCACAATCTGGATTTATATTCTTTGGTTTATTTTTTATTGTAATTTCATTTGTAGTTTATAAATGGGGAATTAAGTGGATAGATGTAGTAATGCCACCTGCTGTGATGGGTGCCGTTGTAGCAATAATTGGATTGGAATTGGCTCCTGTTGCTGTTCAAATGGCAGGATTAGCTCCTTGGCCAACCAATGTTGGTGAAACAGTACAAGCATTTACTCCCGACCAGAATACTGTAATTGTATCTATGTTTACTTTAATAATTGGTATTATAGGTTCGGTTTTGTTTCGTGGTTTTTTACAAATAATACCTATCTTTTTAGCTGTAATAGCTGGTTATTTGTTGGCATTGGTTATGGGAATTGTGAATACCGAGGCTATTGCTAATGCAGCTTGGTTTGCAATGCCAACATTTCAAGCACCTGTTTACGATCCTAATGCTATTTTGATAATTGCTCCGGCATGTATTGTAGTGTTGGCAGAGCATATAAGTCATTTAATTGTAACAGGTAAAATTACTGAAACGGACTTGATGAAAAATCCAGGACTTCATCGTTCACTTCTTGGCGATGGTTTAAGTAACTTACTTTCGGGTTTTGCAGGTTCACCTCCAAACACTACTTATGGCGAAAATATTGGTGTAATGGCTATAACGCGAGTTTACTCTGTGTGGATTATACGAATAGCAGCGGTAATGGCAATCACTTTTTCGTTTGTTGGGAAAATTTCGGCAGCTATTTCAACCATACCAAGTGCTGTAATGGGAGGTATTACCATGTTGCTTTATGGAGTAATTGCAGTGCAGGGTTTCAGGATGTTTGTGGAGCAAAAAGTAGATTTTAGTAAAAATCGCAATATGGTACTAGGAGCAATAACATTTGTTGCTGGTGTAAGTGGTGCTGCCGTAAATTTAGGTACAGTTCAATTAAAAGGAATGGCATTTGCAGCTATCATTGGCGTTGTTTTATCACTCATATTTTGGGTTTTCGACAAATTAAAATTGATGAACGATAAGTAGTTCCGAGTTGGAATTTTTGAGTTACAATATAGACAGAAAGGTTTCAAATAAATATAAAAATGATAAATTATAACAATAAACAACGTCCTGAGAAGGATATGATTTTTGGCATTCGTGCAGTTTTGGAAGCCATACAAGCAGGAAAAGAGATTGACAAAATACTCGTTCGTAGAGATATGACCAGTGAATTGTCGCGTGAGCTTTTTACGGCATTAAATGGATTGGAAGTGCCTGTGCAAAAAGTTCCTATCGAAAAGTTGAATAAACTCACCATGAAAAACCATCAAGGTGTTATTGCATTTATTTCGCCTGTTACATTTCAACATATCGAGGATATTATTCCAGGAATTTATGAATCAGGAAAAATGCCTTTTATTGTAGTGTTGGATGGAATAACCGATGTGCGCAACTTTGGAGCCATCGCTCGTACATGCGAATGTGCTGGAGTTGATGCTATAGTTGTACCACTCAAAGGCGGTGCAGCACTGAATGGCGATGCAGTTAAAACTTCGGCTGGAGCGCTACTTAAAATACCTGTTTGCCGCGAGCATAACATTACTGAAGCGTTGAAATACTTAGCAGCATCGGGAATGAAATTAATTGCTGCAACTGAAAAAGCCAGTCAGAATTACACCGAAGCAAGTATGTCAGAACCAATTGCTATTGTTATGGGTTCGGAAGACGATGGTGTTTCTGCTGAGAATTTACGTATTTGCGACCACATGGTACGTATACCTCTACTTGGAACTATTGATTCGTTGAACGTTTCGGTTGCAGCGGGAGTCCTTATTTACGAAGCTGTTCGTCAACGAGGCATAATTGAATCGCTTATTAGCTAAAAAAAAATAGAATGTCAATTTGACATTCTATTTTTTTTAGCTAATATTGAAATTTACTTAATCATTACTTTTTGCGAATGAGTTTGACCTTCGGATGTTACAGTAACAATATAAACCGTTTGTTTTTGAATTGGTAATGTAATTAACCCATTATTATCCACTTTCTTTTCAGCAATTAATCTGCCTGTTAAATCAGTTACTTTTACAAGCGCATTAGCACCGGCCAAACGTTTAATAAACAAACTATTATCAGCTGCAAACACATTTATATTCGATTCTGGAGTTGAAGTTGTAGTTCCATTGCTAAGCGGATTAGTAATGATTCTAAAACGTAATTGTGTCGAAGTCGAATTGGTAGCAGTAAATGTATAGGTTGAACCTGTTTCGGTAATATTAACTGTACTATCTTTCAACATGTCATATAAATAAATGCTTTCGTATTTATTCTCAGTATTTTCGTGTTCAAAGGTCATAGTATAATTTAAATCGCTACTTGCACGGAATTTCAATAATGTGTTATTAAAGTCGTCAACTGAATTAATTTGATAACCATAATCAGACTCACTTGCAAAGAAACTAACCTGACCAACAGTAGGATACTGTTTAATGCCATCATATCCATTATCGTAAGTTCGTGTAAAATTATCGTTAGCAAATAACCATAATTTATCGCCTGAATTTGCACCTTCAACAGTAACTACTGTTGATACTACATCTTGTTCAGTTACTACCGCTTTGTTGCGGCCTGGAGCTCGTTGCAAGTCAGTATTTCCCATAACTACTGAGCTGTATGCAATATTTACGTAAGCATTGGTAGTTGAAGTTAGAACTCTAGTCAACATTGAACTCATTGAAGGTACCTGACGAGGAATTCCGGCATATCCTGCTAAGTTTTTAGGAATAGAAATATACTGTCCTGGAGTTGCACCTACTTTCGTTAAATTGCCATCCCATGAGTTATAAGTACCCGTATTGTATAAGTAAACGGTTGCTTCCATATCGCTTCCAAATTCAATTTGACGAATATCAATAGCTGCTGTATAAGGATTTGCTAATAAGTGTTGTCCGGGATATTTTGCACCTGTTGTTTTTGCTAATTGATTTGAGTTGAAATTTTTGTTTATTAATTCACCCTTGAAAGCGAAGGTACGAGACGTAGAATGACAAATTTCATATCCATAGAATGGAGTTAAAGTTGAATCGTTATATCCTCTATTTGTATTGTCGTTATATAACTGTTGCCAATAGGTGTAAACATCTCCTGGTTCATTCCATCTGCGAATAAATCCCTGATTTACAACATCCCACGGAATACCTGATTCAGCA
>CAIWIS010000443.1 GCA_903912795.1 uncultured Bacteroidales bacterium | reverse complement strand
TAAAAACAGTGGCGAAAAGGTTGATTATCCGACATTTTTAGATAAAATATTAGCAAAAAAAGAGGATGGTTGGCAAACCGAATTAAGTCATAATGGCAAACAGTTATCGGGAGGCGAAAAACAATTACTAACACTTGCCCGCATGTTGCTTCACCCAAGGGCTATAGCTATATTGGATGAGCCTACAGCCAATTTGGATGCGACAACAACAGGAATAATTCTTGAAGAAATAGCAAAATTAGCTCAAAACAGACTTGTGATTGTTGCTTCGCACGAAGATAAGTTTGATGCAATTGCAGCAAAAACGCTGTATTTAAACTGGGGTGAACAGATGTTTGTTTAATTAATCCTTTTATATCTATCGAAGAATAGCAAAACTAGAGCACAGCATTCAAAATGAATAAATTTCTACAAAATCATATTTTTCAACCTTTAGCCAATAGATGGTTGCTTGGTGTATCGGTATTGATATTCTGGACAGTAGCTTTTGTTACTTTACCAGCAATTTCAGGATGGTTTTTGGCCGCTTCGAGTGTGGCTTTTGTTACGGCTAATACCCTATTTGCATACTTAATACCTTCGTCAATCATTCGTCTGCTTACATTACTGCGAACTGCTTCGCGTTACTTTGAGCGATTGGAAAATCACAAAACCACACTGGATGCTCAAAGCAAATTACAATTAACAATATTTCGGTCAGTAGCACGTCTTCCATATTTCAAAAAACAAGTAAACAACAATTCCGCCATACTCGAAAATAGTACACACGGAATTGATTTAATACTGAATCATATACTTCTTTGGCTTTTACCTTTTACGGCTCTACTTATTGCCATCGGTTTATATGCCGTGTTTATTGCCTTTTTTTCGCAAGTCATAGCTTTCGAATTTCTGATATCATCAGCCGTTCTTTTGTTTCTTATTCCTCAATATATTTTTCATAAAAATAGGTTATTATATGCAAAACTCAAGACCCAACGCGAAGAAAACAATCAGGCGTTAATTCAAAGTTTTAGAGGCCGTATAGAAATTTCGAAATATAATTTGGAGGAAAAAGCAATAAATCAACACAAGCTTCGAACATTGCAAATCGAAAAATTGGAGAATAAATTACAAAGCAATTCTTTTACATTGCAATCGATAATTGGATTGGGATTTAGCTTCGTTGCATTATTTATACTATGGAATAGCACCAATTACAAAATTGACACTTCGCTTGCCATAGGTATATTCTTTGGCATATTGGCGCAAGCTGAATTAGCCGAAATGCTTTTTTCAGGAAAATCAGAAAAAAGTTCGGTAACTCATCACATCACCGACTTGGACACAATCATAAATCAAAGCGAACAAGCCAAAGAAACTGTAAATGTTCAAACAAATTTCGAAAGCATAAGCCTTAAAAACAAAAGTGCTCAAATACCCGAAGCCGACGTTACCACCGAAGCCATAAACTTGGAAATAAAAAAGGGCGATTGGATAGCACTTTATGGAGAAACAGGAAAAGGAAAGACAACATTGCTGAATAGCCTTTTTTATCCAGAATATCATTTGAGTGGTAACATACGTTGGAATAATGAATCGGATATTTCACACTTACCAGTGCCAGCTTGTATATACGTAACACAAAAAGCATATTTACTAACCGGCACTTTACGCGAGAATTTTGAAGGGTACACCGACAATGTCATTATTCAAGCACTGGAAATAGTTGATTTAACAAGTTGGTATTTAGTACTGCCTAATGGTTTAGACACATGGTTAGGCGAAAATGGCGAAACACTCAGCGGCGGGCAACGCAAAAAACTATTACTTGCTCAAGCATTACTCAAAAACCCACAAGTACTAGTTGTGGACGAACCAACAGCAGGCATTAGCACCGAAAATGCCATTTCAATTTTCCAAAAAATCAGAAGTCACAATCCAAACATGAGCATTTTAATGGCTACTCACTTAACTGCATTCGAAACAGTAGTAGATAAAGTAGTGAGGATTTGAACCCGCTGAGCTAAACGCCCTAACTGCCTATAAGTTGTTCTATGTAAAGTCTGCTTTTTTGAGATTTTATATACATCTCGGCCTTGAAAGCCTCAGATTTTGAATTGTAGGTTTTGAAATAAACTAATTTCCATGGAATTCCACGTTTTGTATAAATACTTCTTCCTGAATTATGTCGAAGTATTCTATCTTCAATATTCGATGTAGAACCAGTGTAATAAGAGTCAATTTTGTTAGAGTAGAGAATGTAAGTGTAAAACATAACATTAGATTTTTATATAAAAAAAGCACCTACAAAATTAATTGTAAGTGCTTGAATTTCAACTGTGGGCGTTGACGGATTCGAACCGCCGACCCCTCCGATGTAATCGGAGTGACTGAACCAGCTGAGCTAAACGCCCGAACTGCCTATAAGTTGTTCTATGTAAAGTCTGCTTTTTTGAGATTTTATATACATCTCGGCCTTGAAAGC
>CAIWIS010000442.1 GCA_903912795.1 uncultured Bacteroidales bacterium | reverse complement strand
CACCACCGCCAACCGCAGCTTCATAAACATCGTCAAATCCGTTTTATATCGCTCAATATGCTTTTCATCCACCTGCTTGTAAAACTCCATCGACGAGAAAGCCAGTTTCAACCCTTTGGCAAAGGCAGCCAGTTTATCATAGAAAATAGCACGTACCGCTTCATCTTTCAGCAACACCTGATAAGCTTCGGCATCACGCTTATTCACCACTGTTTTGAAAATATCCCACAACTCCGAATGCTTCTGAGGCAGTTTCTTTATTTCTTCGTTGATATTGGTCAGCGTACCTACTAAATCATCATCATCAAACTCTTCGAAAGTAGAATACAGCTCCAGC
Organism: uncultured Bacteroidales bacterium; assembly: GCA_903912795.1. Classification (GTDB taxonomy): domain Bacteria; phylum Bacteroidota; class Bacteroidia; order Bacteroidales; family Paludibacteraceae; genus Paludibacter. Next base: position 13,095 of record CAIWIS010000442.1, on the reverse strand, counting down.
GCATCGTCCAAATTCTCAATAACACCGTAGTAATCTATAATATAGCCAAAATCCTTATCGGGATAGATACGGTTTACGCGAGCTATGGCTTGCAACAACTTATGTCCCTGCAAATTTCGGGTCAGATAAAGCACCGCATTTTTAGGTTCGTCAAAGCCGGTAAGCAGCTTATCAACCACAATAATAATCTCGGGTGTTTCGCCTTTTTTGAATCGATTGATAATATTACTTTCATACTTCTTGGCATTGCCGTGCTCATCCATCATTTTCTTCCAAAAACGATTCTCAATCTCGCTCGATTTCTCGTAAGCGCTGTCTTCCCCTTCGCGCTCGTCAATCGACGAAATCAACACTTCACTGCTTACAATACCAATTTCGTCCAGAAATTGCTTGTAACGAATGGCATTTACTTTTTTATCGCACACCAATTGCGCCTTGAATGGTGTTCCCTGCCAGTTATCCCTAAAATGATAACTGATATTCCATGCAATGGCATAAATCTTTTGCTCCGCACTATTCAACTGGTCGGCACGGCTGAATTTCTTCTTAAAATCTGCTTTCTGATATTCGGAAAGTGGTTCCGACACCATTCCAAAGAATTTATCCAGTGGGCCTTCATTCACCTCTTGATAGGCAAGTCTTCCTTCGTACAAAAGTGGTACTACCGCTTTATCTTTCACGGCTTGATCAACTGTATAAGCATCAATAATACCACCAAACTTCAACGCTGTACTTTTATCTTTTTTGAACAGCGGCGTTCCGGTCATGGCAATAAAACAGGCATTGGGCAATGTCTTTTGCATTTCGATATTGAACGTGCCGTGCTGTGTACGGTGTCCTTCGTCCACCAACACAAAAATATCATGACTATCCAACGGTTCTTTTATTTTCTTTATCGCCGCCACAAACTTATTGATAATGGTGGTTACCACCGCATCGCTTTTGCTTTGCAACAGTTCTACCAGGCGTTGTCCTGTGCTGGCATTTTCCACAAACCGACCGCATTTGCGAAAAGTGCCCGTAATCTGACTATCCAAATCGGTACGGTCGGTTACTAACACAATTTTCGGATTACGAATACTTTTTTCCATAGCAATGGCCTGAGCCAGCATCACCATAGTCAGCGATTTTCCGCTTCCTTGGGTATGCCAGATTACGCCTCCCTTGCGCCGTCCACCTTCAATCTGAAGCATACGTTGCATGGCTTTTTTGATGGCAAAAAACTGCTGATAACGGGCTATCTTCTTGTCTCCATTATCATACAGTATAAAATCAAAAATCAAATCCAACAGCCGTTCTGGTCTGCACAAACCGTACAAATATTCATCCTGCACCGTTGGTTGTATGGTTTCTGTTTCCAAATCGTCGAAGTACTGACGCACATACCGGAAACGATCACCAAACAGTTTGTCTTTTTGTTCTATTGTAAGAGGTTGATTCTTTAGTTCTTGTATATCAGCTCTGTACTGCTTTTCTTCGGCATCATTCTCAAATTTCTCTGTCCATTTTGCCCAGAACTTTTCTGGCGTACCATTGGTGGCATACGAACCATCCTGTGTGGACAAGCTCAGTGTCAATTGGGAATATACATACAAACTCCGTATACCATCTTCCTGCTGATTGCGTAAATGCTGACTGATAGCCTGCTCCAACGGATTTTTCATATCAGGGCGCTTGCATTCAATCACACACACCGGAATACCATTAATAAACAGCACAATATCCGGACGGTAATGCTCCTGACTGGTGCTGCGCACCACGCTGTATTCTTCGGTTACATGATATACATTATTCTCACGGTTTTCCCAGTCGATATATTGCACCGTAATGCTTTTCTTATCCCCGTCGAAACTCTGTTCAAAGGTTTTACCCAACGTAATCAGGTTATAAAGCGTTTCGCTGGCTGCAATATAGCCTTCGTTCATAGGTAGCTCTTTCAATGCCCGAATACCGTTTTCAATATTGGCATCGCTGATATAGGTTGTCTTAGTTGAGCTTATCCGTTTATCCGAATTAATAGACTTCAACTGCTTGCGCAAAATATCTTCCAGCAACACATTGCTCGTCTTGCCACCACGCAGATTCTCTGCTTCCGTCGGCGAAAGATAAGTATAACCCAACTTTTGCAGCATCTGCAAAGCGGGCACCTGACTGATATGGTCTTCTTTAAATGAGGGGACGTTCATAATTTATGATATAAGAGAGAATAATCATCACTTATTTTATTAGTAGATATATTAGAACATTCTGTATTTATTATTGTTATAAGTGCAGAAGTTCGTATTTCAGCATTAAAAGTTGCTACATCTGTTACAATTGTAACATTTTTTTGAATAACAATAGTACAACTTTGAAAAATATGTATTACTTTTGTGCACTCATTCTTCCATATTAGGAGAAAGGAGCTTCGAGGCTCGATAACCCAAGACGGTTACCGAGCCTTGCGTTTTTAATATAGCTCTTCTAGTTTTCGATTTCTTTTTGTTTCTATCTGTTCCTTGCCTCGTGGCTCATTTAATTGATAAGCTGTCAATAGATAATAATCAGTTCCGCTTCTTTGTGGTTCAAGTATTATTACGTATTCCTGTTCCACATCATAAATATAAGTTCTGATAATATTCTTCCCTTTTACACGATCTTTGAAGCTGAAGATAACTACATTGCCTTTTTTCCGTTCTTCAATATGATGTCTCACCCAATGAAGTCTTTGCGATCTTGCTAATTCAAAACTTCTGGAACCAAGCAGATTTCCTTTTTCATCTTTATCATCTTTGGTAGTAAGGTGGTGAAATAAAGTATCCATGGAATCCTGACCTTCTTTCTTTAAAGGTCTAATTTGTTTGTTCTGAAACTTGAAATTATGATTATCTTCAATATCCCTTTTAAAAATCCCCTTCAATGAAGTTGTTCTTTGCTGAACAGTCAAACCAACAATATCTAATAATTGAGAATATGTTTTTATTAAGTTTAGAGGCATATATTCTTATTTTAGATCAATATAAAAAAGATTGAATTTCTCGGTGTCCTTAGGAGTGCTCTGAGTTATTGGGAGCGTACAGTGTGCTTGAATGCGTTCAATTATCTTATTTTTTGCAATCACAGTTTTATTGCCACTTAAGTGATATCTAATTGCACCCATTATTACATCTGTCAGTTGCATTAACTCGCTTTCATATGAACGAATAATTTGAAGAGTTCTCACTGACGATACATAGTTCTGATTGAGGTATTTTTTCAGATTAGCTGCCTTTTCATAACTATGGGTATCCTTTATATCCATATAGATGTTATAGCTATTTTCAGGAAATATTTTTTTATTAAGTAATTGAAAATACATTTTATCGTAAAAATCATCATGGGTTTGGTTAAACTCTTGATGTTTGAGCTGTGCCTTATTTATTACAATTGCTCTGAATTGTAAATCAGTTGCAAAGAAATACTCAATAAGTTCCTTGTAAAAAGGATATTGCGATTTGGATAATGCGCTCCACTTTACTTCTCCTTTAAAAAAATGCTTTTCTTTTAAGGCTCTGATATTACTGCTATGAAGTTTAACCTGATTATAGGCTGAACTTACATACGAAATAATCATAAACTGCGAATCGTCATGTTCTAAATGACAACTCTCGTCACAGTAAAAATTAAAAGTCCTACTTTTTAAAATTCCATTCATTTGTCTACAATGTTTAGTTAATTGGTTTTTATCCTTTTGGCGGAAAATTATCATTTCCATGACTATCTTTTTGTTGAATCTGACCATTTTTTCCATGAATATACAACTCAGAGCCTTGGTTCTGACTTATATTCCTTGCCTTGTCTATAGCAGGTTGTTTGGTATCAAAGTGATTACTTGCACGTTCTGCGTTTTTTTTTTACATCCCAACCGCCATTTGGATTGGGAACTACGTGATGTTGTTTTGACATGATTATTTATATTTAAAACATCCAGAATATTGGGAAAATCAATGAAATTATAAAAATAAGTGACAAAATTAAAAACAACACCTTTGTTGGTTTATCAGGCATGGCATTAAATTGTGTTTTAATCTGAAACATTCCTAAAATGAGCATAAATCCAAATACTATTGTACTTGTCCATTTCATAGGATTAATCCATTTTTGTGGAAATCTATCTATTAGTTTTTTCTCACTTTTATTCATTTGTGGAGTAAAAACAGTATATATTATTTCAGAATTTACAATATCTCTATCACTTATTACAATTTGTGGATTATTCTTTTTACACTCCAGAAATACTTCTAATTCAACATATTCCTTGGGACGCCACTGTTTAAAAACAATATTACTTCCATATAACTTTGCACTATTATTTTCACTAACAATGGAACATTTGATTATTTTACAATTATGACCAAATGATAATGGAATACCTGATTTCAACAAAAGTGAATTATTTCCCTCACCCAAAATATTGACATCTCCAATATTCTTAATTAAATATCGAATTCTCCATAGATTTTTTACAACAATACTATCATTAAATTTAAACTGAACAGACAATCCTTTTATATTTGGAGCTGTTGTAAGTAGTGTTTTATCAATTGTCTGGATTTCTAAAACTGTTTTATTTTCATAAATCACCTGATAATAAAACGTTAATATCGCAATAGCAAATAATATTACACCACCAATAAGTTTAATAGAACCAATAAGTTTACTCATAAATAATATTTATATTTTTAATCGTTTCTTCCCCGTCAACAACACCTGCATCAACCCCTTCTTTTGCTCTTTTAGCTTATCCAGCTTGTTGCGTAGCACCCGCACTTCGTTGGAGGCGGCTTGTAGCACTTGGGCAATGCCGGTTTGCTCTTCGAGAGTTGGATATGGAATTTTCAATTTGAAGAATTCATCCGTATTTACATTCAACAAACCATCACCTCTTGCACCTGAAGTTATAATTCTATTAAGCTGCCTATCTAATCCGTGTGCCAAAAACCAATGTTTGTAAAATGCTGAATAAACTTTCTCTGTTGGACTAAAACAGATATAAACAAATGGAACTAATGCACTTTCAATATCTTCAAGTTGATAAATACAGCCCATTTGATATGTTTTAGAATTCCCTTTATTGTAAGCAAAATCATTTTTACTCAACAAAGTATATTTCTTTAGGCTATCGCCTGCAATTACCCTATCAAATTTATCCTCTTGACTTATCAACCCCCGTTTAGCGGAAATTGTCATAACAGAATGTTTATCATCTCCATCATTAATGTTATAAATCCTATCAAACACATCTTTCATTTTCACTTCTTTCCACTCCCCACCAAACCCCTTCAACCGTCTTTTTCCACTCAACAATTCCTGCATCAGCCATTTATTGCGCAGCTCCACTTGCTCAATGGTGGCTTGCACATTGCTTATAGCTTTATCCCACGCGCTAAGCACCTCGGCTATGCGGGTTTGCTCTAATACTGAAGGAAGAGGAAGTTTTAATGAACTATATTCTTCAGCATTTATGCCAGGTTGACCACTTCGCATAGAAACTTTTTTCACCCAATCCCAATAAGGTTTTGTTGAAGTAAAGTAGTTTAAGTGTTGAGGCAACAAAAAACAGTCATTGGGTCTATAACGAATTAAGAAGCCTGCAAAGACTAAATCACCATCATTCTCATTATAGAGATATGTTTTGCCTACTGTTGCACCAGTCCTAGCGAAAACTATATCACCCTTCTTTAATAGAAAATTTTGAGAATTTTCATCATCAACAGAAGCTTTCTTAATCGCAGTATATTTTCCATCGTCATCAATATCAGTAATTCTGATATAAGTTGGCAGTTCATCTGAATATTCAACAGCTGAAGCATTTATTCCATATTCTCCTTTGAGCAAACAAACCTCTCCTAATGTTTTCACCTCCCAATCACTCGGAATTTTGCCCAGTGGCGAATCTTTATATGTTGTGTTGTTATTCATCTATAGCGTTTTTATTTTTGTTTTTATCCGCCCCAAGCCCCTAAAGGGGATGTGAGATAGTTTCGTCTCGTAAAACGGTTCTTCATTGAGAATCATCTTGCATACCACTCTTTAAGCCCCTTTAGGGGTTTGGGACAGTTAAATTAAATGCTGAAACTATTTTATCGAAAACGGATTTCATATCCTGTTTGCCATATCCTTTGTCTTCGAGTATGGCGGCATTGGGCAGGTCGGTTTTTATAGTTGTTACAAACTCTTGCATAGTAGCTTTCACCGCCTCTGGCAGTTCGTACACTACACCTACCGGAAGTTGGAAAGCCATGCGGAAAATATCGTTTTTGTGCTTCACAATATCGCGGGTTTTTACATCTTGCCCTTCGGTTTTACGTCGCAAATTGTCCAGATAAGCATAGGCTTTCAGGCAAATAATAGATTCAATATTGGCTAAATGAACATCGTCTACTATGGTGCTGTGTTCCAGCACATATTGATAATAATCGCCATCGAGCAATATGGCCGACAGGTTTGATAATCCTTCTTCTACAGGTATAGGAGTAAGATGTGCATCGGGAAACAAGTCAATCGCCTCGCTCGCCTTCCCGAAAAGTTCTATTTGTTTTGGAAAACCTGCCATTTGTGGTTCGCAAAAACGATAATTGTTTCTGTGTTCGGGTGCTTTTTGTCGTGTATTATATTGTCCGGTTTGTACAAATTCCCAGAAACGTTTTATAAACTCGGGGGTTAATCCTTCTACAATCAACACTATATCAATATCATCAGTAGCGCGTGGTTCAAAACCGGCATTTTCGGTAATTATATCGCAAGCTGTCCCGCCAATTACGATATAACTACCCTCATAACCTTTAAAAAATTCTTTGAATTTATCTATTCCTACTACCATGGCATTGTTTTTATTAGTTGTTCTAACGCATCCTGTACGCGTTCATCCTTATTTTCTCTTAAACATAAATAGAGCGATAGTTTGTCAACTGTGTCGCTGTTGCTTAGTTTTTGAGGGTCGTATTTCCACACTTCCAAACAATATTTACCTTCGAAAGAATTGATATTTACAAACCCATTTCCTTTTTCTAATTGATAAAACAAATCCTTTTCAATAGCAAAATACTGCTGATTACTTGGATTTACATCCGAATATTCGGGTAATGCAGAAGTATAACTTTGCAGCAATTTTAAATTTTGTGGTATTTCGTCCACATAAACGCTTTTAAATATAGGATTTACAAAAAGGTTTCGTGTTTCTATCTCATGCCAAAGTTCGGTTCCTGCCATAGTGAAACGAATAGATTTTTCTTTTTCACCTGTTACGGTAATCAGCGATAGTTGTTTCAGATTCTCAACTGCTTTGGTTATTGCCATTTGGGTGTATTGTAATTTCTGTGCAAGTTGCTTAAAACTAAATTGTTCTATCATTAGTTCTCTATCCAAAAAATGATAAAGTAAAATGAGCTGTGCCAAAGGAAGTAATTTTTGTGCTTCATTTTTAGGCTTTATCGCGCTAAAACTCTCTTGAAATTGAACTAATAACTCCGGTAAAAACAGCTGTTTATTTGGAACAATAAAATTAATTCCTTTATCAACAAGTCTCTTTCTCATTATTGAGCTCAACTTGTCTAATACTAAAACTACTTTTTTCTGCTTTGCATTTCTAATCATTTCAAAGTGTATTTTGGCTTGCTTAATGCTAAAATCCTCTTCATTCTTATATTTTACAAGAATTAGTTGCTGATTGAATAATTCGGTATTGTACAACACGTACAATGATTCAATAAACATAGGCAGTTTATCAAAATCCGATTTTTCAAATTTGTTGATTTCTAAATCAACATTAATTGCTTCTTTAATGTATTTAATTAATTCTTCCATTATATTATAATAAACTTATAAATGTATAATAAACTTGATTGGTTTAATGTACAAAAGTAAGTATATTAATTTAAATATCAAATATTAAGTGATTTATTATTTCTAAAATCATTATGTTCTCCATACTTCACATATCCTAATTGGTTAGTTAGCAGTCGGGTTTTTCCTATTTCAAAATCCGTTGTATTACTGTGTGAGTGTCCGTATATCCAGCATTCAGGCGCTGTAGCTTCTATCAGGTCGAACAGCTCCACGGCAAATGCTTCGTTCAGCATACTGCCTTTGTATTGTTCGGGATAATTCATCAGTGTTGGCACATGGTGTGTGGCTACTACTTTCTTTAAGTTGGTTTCAGTATCCAGTTCTTTTTCTAAAAATGTCAGACTTTCAGCATGTAGCTCATTGTATCGCTCTGCTGTAAATCGGAATTTACCGTTTTTAATTACATGAAAATCGCTCAGACTCCGCTCAATCTGCCATTCGTAGGCCGGACTTATCTTACTCCAAAGTGTGGAGAAAATCAGCTTTATATCATTCTGTATCACCGAAGTATTATTCACCAGAAAAACATTGCTTCGTATTTTCTCGTTCAACACACCGCATTTAGTAGCCAAATCGTAACCATAATACTCATGATTTCCCGGAATCCAATACGTGGCAGCAAAGTTGTCGGACACATAACTAAAAAAATCCTTGTGTTTATCCATTACCGCAAACGGCACAATATCACCCGCCAACACCAACACTTCCCCAACGGGTTGTAGTGGGTTTGCTTTCAGAAATTCCTTATTCTCGCGGAATTCCAAATGTAGATCGGATGCGTATTGTATTTTCATTTGTTCGCTTCTTAAGCCCCTTTAGGGGTTTCGGGTATTTCTAATTCTTCCAAATATTTTTTCATTTCTGCCTGAACAGCCTTTAGCTCATCTTCCAGTTTATTAATCTCCACCTGCACCGCAGCAATATCCACTTCGGCTTCTTCCTCAAAAGTATCCACATAGCGTGGAATATTCAGGTTAAAGTCGTTTTCAAGTATTTCGTCAAAAGTGGCGACATAGCTGTATTTGTCCTCGGCAATACCCGATGGTAGTTTACCTTCGTTGAAGTTGCGATAGGTTTCTACAATATGCTTGATATGATCACCGTTCAACTTGTTCTGATTCTTAGCCGAATCGTACTGCTTGCTGGCATCTATAAACAGCACATTGGTATTGTCTACCTTTCCTTTATTGAAAATCAGAATGGCAGCCGGAATACCCGTTCCGAAAAACAGGTTGGCAGGCAATCCGATAACCGCTTCTAATATGTTTTCTTCTATGGTTTTCTGGCGAATCTTTCCTTCCGAACTTCCACGGAATAATACGCCATGCGGAACTACCACACCCACTTTACCGCGTCCCTCGTAAGTGGTTTCTATCATGTGGCTGATAAAAGCCCAGTCGCCTTTGCTCTTGGGTGGCACACCACGCCAAAAGCGGTTGTATTGGTCAGTTTCAGGATCCCAACTAATAGTCGTTTTACCCTCTTCTTTGTCTTCCACCTTGCCCCATTTATCGAGCGAAAACGGTGGGTTAGCCACTACAGTATCGAACTTCATCAGCGCATCCCCTTCTTTCAGTTTCGGGTTGCGTATCGTATCTCCCCAGCGAATGGTGGCATTATCAAACCCGTGCAAAAACATATTCATCACCGCCAGTGCCCACGTACTTCCGTTGGCTTCTTGTCCGTACAGTGAGAAATTATCCGAACCTACTTCTTCGCCCGCTTTTATCAGCAATGAAGCTGATCCACAGGTTGGGTCACAAATGCGTGAGCCGGGTTTCGATTTAGTCAGCTTGGCTATTAGTGTCGAAACTTCTTTAGGCGTGAAGAACTCACCCGCCTTTTTGCCCGCATCACTCGCAAAGTTTTCAATCAGAAACATATATGCCCCACCGATAATATCTGTACCTTCCAAATGCGAAGGACGCAAATCAAGTTTATCGCTATTAAAATCGAGCAACAAATTTTTCAATCGCACATTCTTATCCTTGGTGTCGCCCAGCACCGAACTGTTGAAGTTGATATTCTGGAAAATACCTGCCCCATCTTCGCTGTACAACTTATCGCGGTTGGCTTCTACCAAATCTTCCAGCGCCACATCAATAATTTCGCCGATATTCAATTCGTTCCGATGTTCAAACAGATACTTAAAATGGCTGTTTGTAGGCACCACAAAACGTTCGTGCTGCATAGCTCGTTTGGCACGCTCACTGTCGCCATTGTATTTGGTCAAATAGGTATCGAATTTATCATCATGCACATCGCTGAGGTATTTCACAAAAAGCATAGTCAGCACATAATCCTTATATACGCTGGGGTCTATGCTTCCACGAAAGGTGTCGCACGCTTTCCATACTTCTTTATTAATGTCTTCCTGAGTAATCTTCATCATTCTTTATTTTAGGGCGTTGTTTATTATTTGTTGAATTTGTTTGTTTTTGAGCATTTCTAATTGTTGTTTCAATCGAATTTCTTTATTTCTAAGGTTTGAAATTTTCAAGATTATTTCTTGTGTCGCAATATTCGGTATCGATATTTCCAGCTCTTCAAGCACTCCTTTGGATATGGAAACTATGGAACTTCCCATTGCCTGTCCCTTTAAATATCCCTGAGCAGCAGGATGATTCATCAGCCATGCTAAAAATTCGGTTAATATTCGTTGTTTAAATTCCTCCTCTAACCGAATCACAAAAAAGGAAGTAGAAGCCACAGCCGGCTCTTCAATATCATATACCGCTGCAAAATTTTTTGTACCTTTAGCAGCAAATAGCACATCGCCCTGCCTGAGCAAATGTTTCTCCGAAATAGTGCCTACCATCAAATCGGGATGAAACTCAGCACTTATCTGTCCGCCCTCATCAAAGTGCTTGGCTTGCAGATAAATTACTTCACCATCAGGAACCGGCTTGGCAAAAACCCCTGTTTGTATGCTTGCGATATGTTTTAATGTTGTTTTCAAATTTATTTCTAAGTAATTGCGCTACAAATGTACTATTATATTTTGGAAAAACAAATAAAATTGAAATTATTTTTCAAGTACACGCTCTACAAATAAATAAAATTGCTTATTAACCACTATTAATAGCGTTATATCCCTTTTAAAGCGATAAATTATGTTGACTATTCTTTTGTAGATTTCGAATTAATGCTTTCCGGTTTAAAAAAATACGAATATAACGAAACTTATCTTTGCTGAAGGTACAATTTATACCAAATGAATATATATTTTAGTCCAAAGTCAACTTTGGTATAATGCCGATGCATAGAAATAAACAGTACAATTAGACGTAGTCGACATTGGACTGTATTATTTCTGCAATCGGTATTACACGGTCGAAACTGTGACTGCCGAAAAAGCAGCTCCCGGCAAAGTGAAAATTGAATGGGATACAACAAATTTAGCAGGGAATGTTCCAACTGCATTGGCTGGGTTTGTTTTTTACAATGAACTCACCGATAAAGCATTAACAGTCACAAGCGATGTTATGCACTCTGCTGGTACAGTTACAATAGATATGCCCGCTATTTGGAATGGCGCAACTATTCATTGCTGGATTTATTTCAGTTCCGAAAATGGCATGCGCTTCTCAAACAGCCAGTATATCAACAGCGTAGAATTATAATATACGCTTTAAAAAAGCACCCCGCAACGCAGCAATTTGAATTGCTTTGTTGCGGGATGTAATTTTATACTAATGAAGGACATCCTATTTTTTCAACAGTTTTAAATTTACTATTTTTGAATTCAATTGCAATTGTGCAATATAACAACCAGCACTCAATGCTTCCAAATTTGTATACTGCATCGGTTTATTTATTGATAAAACTTTTAGTCCGGATAAATGATAAATAGCCATTGACTGAACACTTTCGGGATGCAAAAGTTCCAGTTCGTTTTTAACTGTTGTTGATCGTAAAAAAGACGAAGTATTCATTCTGGTTTCAAGGATTGTAGTTAACCCTTGCACCTGTAAGGATGATTTGGCACTTAAAGCTCCATGTTCCGATACAGCCATTATTTCGTACAAACCATTACTTGCAATTATCGATGTAGCTGTTATTTGCTGTGCGAAAACGCCATCTTTAAGTATTACATAACATACAGCACCTTCAGTTGCATCCCAACTCAAAGTATTGGTACTTAAACTTAAATTGGTGGGTGCCGATGTTTGTTCTGTTTTTAAAGATGCGTCCCACGAGTCGCCTCCACTTAACACATTAGCAAGCGTGTAATCTGCTGCTTGTTGTGCTGTAAGTACTGCCGTAGGGCTACTGCCCGTAATTAGAGTACTATTACCATCGGTATACGAATATGCTGTGTTTCTGCTCGTTAAAGCCACCGGATTATTGGATGCATTTACGGTATTGTATTCGGCAAAAAGTGCAGGTATGGTACTCATACTTCCCCATGCTCCTGCCGAGGCAAGGATATTCATTTTGGTATTCAAATAAACAGCGCGAGGCGAGTTTTGCCAAGGTCGACCCAGATTGTAAATACCGTCCTGCGAACTGGCTCCATCTATGGTACAATTATTAAAAACATAACCATAAGCATTGCCAGTAGTGGTCGATGGGGCTACTATTACGTTGGCTGTGGACCTATCCTGTACATAAAGCAGGGTGTTTTCGAAAAAGCAAACGCCATTTCCAAAAATAAAATCAACTGAACCACGAATATCGCAATTCAAATAATACTGACGATCGCTACCTGTATTGGACGTTAAATGCGTGTCCTGATAACCAATCGACTTTATGTTTTTAAACACTGCTTTGTCGGCATACACTTTGAGAGCCACGGCTTGTCCGGCATTAACGCCTGCTGTGTTCTGCATAGTCATGTTTTCGCAATAAAAATTATCGGCCATAACTTCAACTGTTTGGCAGGTAGAAGTAGTATAGCCGCCTGTCCCACTGCGTCGGTCGCCGGTAATGATCACGCCACTCTGACTTTGACCAATTAAACTTACTGAGTTTTTGATTTCCGTAAGCGTTGGATATTCGTTATACGTACCATTCTTTACAAAAATAAGATAAGGAGTAGCATTGTTAAGCGGTACAGCATCAAAAGCCGACTGAATAGTAGTTCCATTGCCCGAACCATCCTGCGCCACCACAAAATTAAACAGTCGTGGCGTTGCTGCTGGCTTGGCTTTGGTGGTAAAACTAAGTGTAAAAGCCCCACACGGATTATTAAATGCATCTTTCAAAGCACCTGCAGGCACATTAAGT